>JANYIY010000336.1 GCA_025358615.1 Gammaproteobacteria bacterium
GGTGCGCATTGCCCAAGGTGGCATGTCGGTAGCCGCCGACCAGGCACAGGCCACGGGTTTGGACTTCGAGAACAGCCGCTGGGTGTTCCGCGGCAATGTCAAAGTCTCCATGGAGCAAGGCCAACTCGCGGCCGATGAGGCTGAAATCATTTTTGCCAAGAAGCTGCTGGCCAAAGCCATCGTCAACGGTAAGCCGGCCTCGTTCGAGCAGCCGATTGCGAAAACCGGGAAACTGGCGCGAGGCCGGGCCGACAGCATCGATTACGACGTGACCAAGGGTGTGGTGCATTTGTCCAAGAACGCCTGGCTGAGCGACGGCCAAAACGAAATTCGCGGCGAGTCGCTGAAGTACAATGTGCTGGCGCAGAACATCATTGCAGAGAGCTCGGAGCAAGGTTCGCAGCGCGTGCACATCATTATTACGCCCCCGGCCAATCCCAAACCATGAGCGTATTGCGGGCGCTGAACCTCGCCAAAAGCTACAAATCACGGCAGGTACTGCGGGATTTGTCTCTGGAAGTGGAGAGCGGCGAAGTCGTGGGTCTGTTGGGGCCGAACGGCGCCGGCAAGACCACGGCCTTTTACATGATGGTCGGTCTCACCCGTTGCGAGCAAGGCGAGATCTACCTGGACAACCGCGACATCAGCCGCCTGCCCATGCATCGGCGCGCGCAGCTGGGGTTGGGCTATCTGCCGCAGGAACCGTCGGTGTTCCGCCGCCTCACGGTGGCGGACAACATCATGGCCATCCTCGAAACGCGCCCCGGACTCGACGACGCGGCACGCGCGGCCCGCCTCAAGGAACTCATGGGGGAGCTGCATATAGGTCATGTTCGGGACAGCTTAGGGATGAGCCTCTCGGGCGGCGAACGCCGGCGCGTCGAGATTGCGCGCGCTCTGGCTGCGGACCCCCGCTTCATCTTGTTGGACGAGCCCTTCGCCGGCGTCGACCCCCTCTCTGTTGCCGATATACAGCGAATAATCAAGCACTTGTCCGACAAGGGCATCGGGGTGCTGATTACCGATCATAATGTGCGTGAGACCTTGGGTATTTGCGGCCGCGCCTACATCGTCAGCCAGGGGACGGTGCTCGCCTCCGGATCTGCGGAGCAGATTCTTGCCAACCCGCAGGTTCGTGAGGTGTACTTGGGCCAGGATTTCAAATTGTAGGGCTGGATCTGAAAGAACTATGTTGAAGCCAAGTCTGCAGCTTCGCATCGGCCAGCAGCTCACCATGACGCCGCAGCTGCAGCAAGCCATTAGGCTGCTGCAGCTGCCCTCGCTCGACCTGCAGGCGCACGTCCGCGAGACTCTCGAAACCAATGTGATGCTCGAGGCGGAAGATGAGACCTTGGATGCGGTGCCCGAAATCGTGCGCGAGCGCGAGGACGTGGCCGCGCCCGCGGAGGAGAAATACGCCGAACTCGACGGCAATACTACTCCTGCCGATCAGCGTGAAGAACCCGAGGTCGAAATAGCGGACGAGGCCTGGGGCGAACAAACCAGCGGCCCGTCGGATACTCCCTGGTCGGGCGATGACGACCGCAACAGTGATTTCAGCGACCAGCATGGTCAGACTCTGCAGGAGCAGCTCATCGAGCAGCTGGAGCTCGCCAAGTTCTCCGCCATCGACATGGCGATTGCCCGCGTCATCACCGACGCCATCACCGATGATGGCTACCTTAAGGACGAGCTCGAAGATATCCGCTTGAGCCTGCTGCCGGAGATCGAAGCCAGCACCGCGGATGTGGAGCGTGTGCTGGGTGCCGTGCAGTCGCTGGAGCCTGCCGGGGTCGGGGCCCGCAGCCTGGGCGAATGCATTGCCCTGCAGCTGCGCCAGCTGGATCCCGACACGCCGGCGCGGGATTTAGGCATTCGCGTGGCGCTGGAACACTTGGATCTGGTGGCCGGCCAGCAATTGGTGCTGCTGCGCCGACAGCTGCGCTGCAGCGAGTGCGACTTGGAAATGGCGCTGGCCCTGGTGCGTTCCTGTCATCCGCGCCCCGGCGCCGCCGTCAACCCGGCGCAAGCCGAATACGTGATTCCGGATGTGTTCGTGCGCCGCACCGATCACGGCTGGATAGTTGAAATCAATCAGGCCACCGTGCCGCGTGTGCGCGTCAACAGCGCCTACGCGAATTTGATCTCCCGCGCGCCCGACCACGCCATGCTGCGCACGCAATTGCAGGAGGCGCGCTGGCTCATGCGCAGCCTCGAAATTCGCAACGAGACCTTGATCAAGGTGGCGCGCTGCATCGTGCAGCGCCAGACGAGTTTCTTCGAACTGGGCGAAGAGGCCATGGAGCCGCTCATTCTCAAGGACGTGGCCGAAGCCGTTGAAATGCACGAATCGACGATTTCACGCGTCACCACCGCCAAGTACATGCACACCCCGCGCGGCGTGTTCGAGTTCCGTTATTTCTTTTCCAGCCACGTCGCGGCCGCGGACGGCACGGAAATGTCTTCCACCGCCATTCGCGCCAAGATCAAGAAGCTGATCTCACAGGAGAATCCCGAGAATCCGTGCAGCGACAGCAAGCTCGCGGAAATTCTGTCGCAGGAGGGCATACCGGTGGCCAGGCGCACCGTTGCCAAGTATCGCGAAGGCATGCAGATCGCGCCGTCCAACGAACGCAAGCGAGCGGCTGCCCGCGCATCGTAGATGTCATGATTGAATTATCACGTTTAGGAGGAAGCTTATGCAGCTCGATCTCAGCGGTCATCATGTGGAAATTACCGATTCATTGCGCGCCTATGTCATCAAGAAATTCGAGCGCATCTCTCGACACTTCGAGCAGCTCATCGATGTGCACTGCGTTCTCACGGTCGAGAAATTCGGCCACAAGGCCGAAGCCACCCTCATGCTGAGGGGCAACAAGATATACGCCGACGCCACCGAAACCAATATGTACGCCTCCATCGACGCGCTCGCCGACAAACTCGATCGCCGCGTCAAGAAGCACAAGGAAAAAGCCGCCGACCATCACGCCGAGGACGTGATCAAGGCGCGTCTGTCGAGCTAGGCTTAAGGCGCCTGCGTGTCGATGCGACTTATCATCGTGAGCGGGCTGTCGGGCTCGGGCAAGAGCGTGGCTCTGCACATGCTCGAGGACATCGATTTCTATTGCGTCGACAACATCCCGGCGGCGCTGCTCAAGCCCTTCATCTCACACACCGTGCGCGGCCTGGGAGACACCTATCCCAGGACTGCCGTCGGGCTGGATGCGCGCAATCGGCCCAACGAAATCGAGACCATTCCGGCGCTGGTGAGCGAGCTGCGCCGCAGCGGCATCGCCTGCGAGATCCTGTACCTGCATGCCAGCGAGGAGGTGCTGCTCAAGCGCTACGCCGAAACGCGCCGTAAGCACCCGCTGGTCTCGGGCGACATCAGCTTACGCGAGGCCATCGCCTCGGAACGCAAGCTGCTCGAGCCGATCAGCACCGCGGCGGATTTGGTGATCGACACCACCCACATGGGAGTGCATAGCCTGCGCGAAATGATTCGCGAGCGGATCGACCGCCGCCAGGAAGGCAGGCTGTCGCTGATGTTCGAGTCCTTCGGCTACAAGCACGGCATACCGGGCGACGCGGATTACGTGTTTGATGTGCGCAGCCTCCCCAATCCCTATTGGCAGCACGCGCTGCGCCCCTTGAACGGCCGCGATGCGGCGGTGATCGAGTACCTGGCCGGATTCCCGAGCGTGCGCAGCATGATTGCGGACTTGATTGCCTTCCTGGAGAAGCGCGTCGGCGAGTTCGCCCAGGCGAACCGCAGCTATCTGACCATTGCCGTCGGCTGCACCGGTGGCCAGCACCGCTCGGTGTACATCGCCGAGGAACTCGCCCTGCATTTTCGCCGGAGTTTTCCGCAGGTCCTGACCCGCCACGACACCCTGCAAAAAAACTGACACCGCCTGTCCGCGGCGCGGCGGCCCTACTGCTGCGGCGGGCCGGCCGACTCGCGCGGCGCGCGATACTGGCGGGCGCTTTCCAACTCCAGGAAAGCGCGTATCTCCTCGGCGCGCGCGCGCGCATCCTGGTAGCCCAGCGCAATCAATTCGCGGGTGAAGCCTCGCTCGAACAACAGATAGCTGAGCAACAGAGTGCTGGCGGCGTTGTTGGCGCCCATGGTTCGCAGCAGCGCCCGCAAGCTCCGCGGCAGCTCGCGCGCATGACGGCGGGCGATCTCGTTGACGTCCCGCGACGGAGTCATCACCAAGAATTCTATGCGCCGCACATTCTTGTTCTCGTTGTGGCGGCTGATGCGCTCGAGGTCGGCGTTCAACGTATCCATGAACAGCGAGTCCAGCATGAAGCCGAACATCTGCCCGAAGCTCGGTTCGGTCGCTCGCCGCGGCGAACTCTCGCCGCTGGGGACTGGGTCGTTGACGCCGATGATGAACAGCCGGTTTGCACCCAAATGGATCGCCGGACTCAACGGCGAGGTTTGGCGCATGGCGCCGTCGCCAAAGTATTGCTCGTTCAGCTTGACCGGCCGGAACAGAAAGGGAATCGAGAGGCTGGCCATCAAATGCGCCAGCGTCAGTTGCACCCGGGCGCCCTTGCGAAACACCCGCGCCCAGGGCTCTATGGGCGTCCCGGACGCGTAAAATGTCACTGAATCGGCATCTTCGTAGCAGGTGGCGCACACGCCGATGGACTTCAGATGCCCTTTGTACAGGCCGCGCGGAATGCCGTCGAAATCCAAATGCTCCCGCAGCAGCTCCCATAGCGGCGAATTATCGAACAGCGCATTCGGCGAATGCACCAGCCAGCCGCCGGTGATGAAGGCCAGCAGCCAATGCAATCCCGATTTCAGCATGCTGACGGCGTCCGCCTTGAACACCTGGTGCACGCGAAAGTCGCGCCACACGCGCTCGATACCGTACACCGAATGTCTGAAATGAGCGGCATCCGAAGCGAGCGCAATGGCGCTGACGGCACCGGCGGAAGTGCCGGTGATGATGGGGAAGGGACATGCCGAGCCCCGCCTCACCAATTCCGCGACGCCCTTCAGAACCCCCACCTGGTAGGCGGAGCGGGCCCCGCCACCGGTCAGCACCAGCCCCAGGTGCGGCGTCTCGACCGGCACGATGCTAGTATGCATATGCCATTGGCCGGTGGCGCTATAGGGATCTGCATTACTCGGAGTGGTCAATGGTCAAACACCATAGAACTGGAACGCGGATGGGCTCGCTGGCGGCATTGTACTGCGCCTGCATCGCTGCGGTGTGTTTCGCCGCGGCAGGCAGCGTGGCGGCCGCCAACCTGGAGGTAGGAGCGTCCGCCCCGGCCTTCCGCCTGCAGGACCAGGCCGGCGCCTGGCATGAACTCAATGATTACCGCGGCAAATGGCTGGTGCTGTACTTCTACCCCAAGGACGACACCCCCGGTTGCACCACCCAGGCCTGCGAGTTCCGCGATAACATCTTCGCGTTCAATAAGTTGGGCGCCGTGATTCTCGGCATCAGCGTCGATGACGTCGCCTCCCACAAGCAATTTGCAGAAGAACACAGCCTGCCGTTCACGCTGTTGGCGGACAGCACCAAGGAAACCGCCAAGACCTATGGTGTGCTGCGCAGCGCGCTCGGCCTCATGGAAATTGCCAGCCGCGAGACCTTCATCATCGACCCGCAGGGCCGCGTCGCAAAACACTATGCGTCGGTGAATCCGAAGGGCCACTCACAAATGGTTCTCGCCGATTTGAAGATTCTGCGGGCAAAGCCCTAACGCCGCTTACCGGCATCGACGGAGGCACGGATGAATCGTCAACGAATCCTGATCGGTTTGGGGCTGGTTGTGGCCCTGAGGTTTTCCCCGGCGTTGGCGGCAGGCCATGCAGCCGTGGGAAACTACGGATTCGACACTTCCGGAATGGAACTGTCGACCAAGCCCGGCGACGATTTCAACTCCTATGCCAACGGCAGCTGGGCGAAACGGACCGTAATCCCCGACGATCACTCCTCCTGGGGAGTGTGGGACGTTCTCGAAGAACAGTCCCGAACCCGAGTGCGCGGCATTCTGGAAGCCGCCGCGAAGGCGAATGCACCCGCCGGGTCGAATGTACGCAAGGTCGGCGATTACTACGACAGTTTCATGAACGACACGGCCATCGAGAAACAAGGCATGGCGCCCTTGCAGCAACAGCTGCTGGAAATCGCCGCGATCGACAGCTACTCATCGCTCGCCACAGCCATGGGCCGGGCCATTCGTGTCGGCGACTCGATGCCGGTAACACTGTTTGTCTACCCCGATTTCAAACGGCCTGACGCCTATGTTGCCTACCTGGATCAAGGCGGATTGGGTCTCCCGGATCGCGACTACTATCTGCAGGACACTGCGGAGATGGCCAAAGCGCGCGATGCCTACCGGACCTACATCGTACAACTGCTCGAGCTTTCCAACCCTTCGATGTCGCACGCAGAGGCGCTGCAACGCGCGGCACCCATCTACGACCTCGAGCATCGCTTGGCCGACATCCAGTGGTCCCGTGTCCGGCAACGCGACCTGGCGGCTCGCTACGTCCCATGGCAGCGATCGGACTACCCCGTGAAGGCCCCGGGATTGGATTGGGCAGCCTATTTCAAGGCGGCCGGCCTCGATTCCCAACCAGTCCTGGTCGCCTCTGTCGACTCTGCGATCACCGCCACCGCCGCCATTGTGCCGGCGGTGCCCGTTGCGGTATGGAAAGACTATCTTGCCGTGCGCGCGGTCGATGGCCATGCGCGGTTCTTGTCGAAAGCGTTCGTCGATGCTCACTTCGCGTTTCACGGCACGGCGCTGCAGGGCACGCAGACGCAGCAGGAGCGATGGAAGCGCGGCTCGCAGTTGACACAAAATGCTCTGGGCGAAGCGATCGGCGAGATCTATGTACGCGAATATTTCGGTGCCGACGCAAAGGCCGCCGCCCACCAGCTGGTTGAGAACTTGCTCGCGGCGGCCGGACACCGCTTGGACAGCCTCGACTGGATGTCTTCGCAAACGAAAGCCAAGGCACGCGAGAAGCTCGCAACTTTCGGCATCAAGATAGGTTATCCCGACAAATGGCGGGATTATTCCAAGCTGAGCGTCACTGTGGGTGACGCCTACGGCAATGCGCTCAACGCCGACCGGTTCGAGTACCAGCGCAATCTCGCCAAGCTGGGTGGTCCCGTCGATCACACCGAATGGGATATGACGCCCATGACGATCAATGCCTACTATGATCCGACCAAGAACGAGATCGTTTTTCCGGCGGCCGTTCTGCAACCGCCGTTCTTTGATCCCAATGCAGATGCGGCGGTCAACTACGGTGGGATCGGCGCCATCATTGGGCACGAAATCAGCCACGGATTCGACGACCAGGGACGCCTGTTTGATGGACAGGGCAAGCTCTCTGACTGGTGGACGGCAGCGGATGCCGCCAAATACAAGCAGCGGACCACGGCTCTGGTCGCCCAGTACTCGGCCTACGAGGTGCTCCCAGGCCTGCCATTGAACGGTGAGCTTACTCTCGGTGAGAACATCGCCGACAACGCCGGCGTCGTCATTGCGTATGACGCCTATCATGCGTCGCTCAACGGCAAGACAGCGCCGCTCATTGACGGCCAGGCCGCAGATCAGCGCTTCTTCCTCGGCTTTGCCCAAGTCTGGCGATCCGCTTACCGCGAGCAAATCATTCGCCAGCTGGTGGCCACCGATCCGCACACGCCCGATGCTTTTCGAGTTCGCAGCGTACGAAACTTCGACCGCTGGTACGAATCATTCGGCGTCAAGCCGGGCGATGGTCTGTACTTGAAGCCGGACGCCCGCGTTAGAATTTGGTAGCGGCGCGCTGGCGTCAGCGACGAACGGCTACGTCAACGCGTCAATCGCCTCGTCCAATCCCGCCAAGGTCAGCGGATACATCCGCCCCTCGAGCAGCTCGCGCGCGATCTCGATGGAGGAGTTGTGCCGCCAGCGCGACTGCGGCTGCGGATTGATCCACGCGAACTTCGGGTAGTGTTTCATCAAGCGCTGCAGCCACACGCTGCCCGGCTCGGCATTCCAGTGTTCGATGCTGCCGCCGGTCTGGGTAATCTCGTACGGACTCATGGTGGCATCGCCCACCAGAATCAGCTTGTAGTCCGCGCCATAGGTGCGCATCAGCAGGGCCGTGCCCATGTGTTCATTGAAGCGCCGCCGATTGTCCCGCCATAGCGCTTCGTAGGTGAAATTGTGAAAGTAGAAATGCTCCAGGTGCTTGAACTCGCTGCGCGCCGCGGAGAATAGTTCCTCGCAGGTCTTCACATGATCGTCCATGGAGCCGCCCACATCGAGCAGCAGCAATACCTTGATCACATTGCGCCGCTCGGCCTGCATTTTGATGTCGAGCCAGCCCCCCGAACGCGCCGTCGCATCGATGGTATCGGCCAGCGCCAGTTCGTCGGGCGCGCCGCGCCGGGCGAAGCGCCGCAATCGGCGCAGCGCAATCTTGATGTTGCGGGTGCCGAGTTCGACCTTGTCGTCGAGATTGGCGAACTCGCGCTTGTCCCACACCTTGACGGCACTGCGATTGCGGCTGCCGGCCTGTCCCACCCGCACGCCCTCGGGATTGAAGCCATAGGCGCCGAATGGCGAGGTGCCCGCCGTGCCTATCCATTTACTGCCGCCTTGATGCCTCTCCTTCTGTTCCTCGAGACGCTTCTGCAGCGTCTCCATCAGTTTTTCCCAGCCGCCCAAAGCCTCGATCTCGGCCTTTTCGGCGTCGGTGAATTCCCGCTCCGCCAGCTTCGCCAGCCAGTCCTGCGGCAATTCGCGCTGCAGCAGCGCGAACAAGTCCTCGGCGCCTTTGAAATGCGCGGCGAATGCCTTGTCGAACCGGTCGTAGTAGCGCTCGTCCTTGACCAGGCAGGTGCGCGACAGGTAGTAAAAGCGTTCGGCGGACAGGTCGCCGAGGCCCGCTTTGAGCGCTTCCAGCAAGGTCAACAGTTCTGTGATGGATACCGGTACGCCGGCGCTGCGCAGCAGAAAGAAAAATCTAACGAGCATTCCGGCGATGAAGGAATAGCAATTGCTCGAATAGGTGCACGTCCTGTTCGTTCTTCAGCAAGGCGCCGCACAGGGGTGGAATGAGCTTCTTGGCGTCGTCGCTGCGCAGAGCTTCCGGCGCAATGTCCTCGGCAACCAGCAGCTTGATCCAGTCCAACAACTCCGAGGTGGTCGGCTTCTTCTTCAAGCCCGGCGTCTCGCGGATCTTAAAGAACGTGGTCAGGGCCTCATGCAGCAGATCGCGCTTCAAATCGGGAAAATGCACATCGACGATTTGCGTCATCGTGGCCGCGTCGGGAAAGCGGATATAGTGAAAGAAACAGCGCCTCAAGAAGGCATCCGGCAGTTCCTTTTCGTTGTTGCTGGTGATGATGATGACCGGCCGATGCCTGGCGCGCACCGTTTCACGTGTTTCGTAGACGTAGAATTCCATGCGATCGAGTTCGCGCAACAAATCATTCGGAAACTCGATGTCCGCCTTGTCGATTTCATCGATGAGCAGCACCGGCTGCTCTGCGCAATCGAACGCCTCCCACAGATCGCCTTTCAGAATGTAGTTGTGAATATCCTTGACCCGCGGATCGCCGAGCTGCGAATCGCGCAGCCGCGACACGGCGTCGTATTCGTACAACCCCTGTTGCGCCTTGGTGGTGGACTTGATGTGCCATTCGAAGAACGGCTTGTTCAACGAACGGGCGATTTCATTCGCCAATAAGGTCTTGCCGGTGCCGGGCTCGCCCTTGATGAGCAGCGGGCGCGACAGCACCATTGCCGCATGCACCGCGGCCATCAATTCCTCGGTGGCGATGTAGCGATCGGTGCCGCGAAATTCGGGCCGCATTTACTTGCGCGCGACCTGCAGGATCTGCATGGAATTCGTGCCGCCGGACACGCCGCTCAATTCACCCTTGGTGAGGATGATGGAATCGCCCTCTTCCACCAATTCCAGGTCGAGCAGCAGGCGGAAAATGGAGAAATAAATCGCTTCGCCCTTGTCCGTGATGTCATAGGCCACGGGATACACGCCTCTATACAGAGTCACCCGGCAGCGGGTAGCTTCATGCCGGGTAAAGGCATAAATCGGAATATCCGAGCGCACCCGCGACATCCACAGCGAAGTCGATCCCGACTCGGTGAGAGCGACGATGGCCTTCACATGTAGGTGATTCGCCGTGTACATGACCGCCGCCGCGATCGCCTCGTCCGTATGCCCGAAATAGCCGGCGTCGAGCTGGCGGATCCGCACATGGGCGAGTTGATACTTCTCGGCGCCGACGATGATTTGCGCCATCGCCTCCACCACCTTGACCGGATGCTTGCCGGAGGCGGTTTCGGCCGACAGCATCACGGCATCGGTGCCGTCCATGACGGCATTCGCGACATCCGACACCTCGGCCCGCGTCGGGATGGTATTGGTGATCATCGATTCCATCATCTGGGTCGCCATGATGACCACCCGGTTCTGATGGCGGGCTTCATGAATGATCAGCTTTTGCAGGCCGGCGAGCTCCGCGTAGCCCATCTCGACGCCCAGGTCGCCGCGGGCGACCATGACACCGTCGCTGGCTCGCACCACCGCGGTCAGATTCTTGATCGCCTCCGCGCGTTCGATCTTGGCCACCAGCAGGCCGTGGCCGCCGGCGGCGCGCAGCAGCGCGCGCGCCTCGTCCATGTCGCTGGCGTCGCGCGGAAAGGATACGCCCAGGTAATCGACCTTGAGCGACGCGGCGGTGCGTATGTCGTCGCGATCCTTGTCGGTTAGGGCCCCTGCGGACAGTCCGCCGCCCTGCCGATTGATGCCCTTGTTATTGCCCAGTTCGCCGCCGACCAGGATTCGCGTGCGAATGCGCGGGCCATCGATGGCGAGCACCTGCAAGCTGATCTGCCCATCGTTCAGCAGCAGCACGTCGCCCGCAAATACATCCTGCGGTAATTTCTTGTAGGCGATTCCCACGCTGTGCTCGGTGCCCGCGTCGCTGGCAAGCGCTGCGTCGAGTGTGAACTCCGCGCCGTCCACCAGTTCTACCTTGCCGTTCACGAAGCGATCGATGCGGATTTTCGGCCCCTGCAGATCGCCGAGCACCCCGACGTAACGGCCGGCCTGGCGCGCGGCCTCGCGCACCCGCTCGACCCGTCGCGCATGATCAGCCACCGCGCCATGCGAAAAATTCAGGCGCACCACATCTACTCCGGCGCGAACGATCTCAGCCAGCACCGCAGGATCATCGGTAGCGGGACCTAAAGTGGCGACTATTTTTGTGCGGCGCAGCTGTGTGCTCATGCGGCGCGCTTTTCCAGAATTTCCACTGCGGGGAGCTTTTTGCCTTCCACAAACTCCAGGAACGCACCGCCCCCGGTTGAGATATAGGAAATACTATCCTCGATGCCGTACTTCTCGATGGCCGCCAGCGTATCACCGCCTCCGGCCAACGAGAATGCCTTGCTGCGCGCGATCGCCTTGGCGAGCGTGCGCGTGCCCTCGCCGAATTGCTCGAATTCGAATACCCCCACGGGGCCGTTCCAAAGAATGGTGCCCGCGGACGCGATCAGTTCGCTCATCGCCTCGGCGGAATCCGGGCCGATATCGAGAATCATTTCCTCGTCCGAGACTGCCTCCACCGACTTGACGTCGGCCTCTGCCTTGGCGGAGAACTCGGTGGCGACCACCACATCGGTGGGCATGGGGATCACGATACCGCGTTTCTTCGACTGCTCCAGCAAGCGTTTGCAGATATCGAGCATGGCCGGTTCGTACAGCGACTTTCCCACATTGAACCCTAAGGCCGCGAGAAAAGTATTGGTGATGCCTCCGCCGACGATCAACTGATCGACCTTGCCCAACAGGGATTCCAGGACGGTGAGCTTGGTAGATACCTTGGAACCGGCGACGATGGCGAGCAGCGGCCTTGCGGGCTTATCGAGCGCCGTCTCCAGCGCCGACAATTCGCTGACCAGCAGCGGACCGGCACACGCGACAGGGGCGTATTTCGCGACCCCGTGGGTGCTGGCTTCGGCGCGATGCGCCGTGCCGAATGCATCCATGACAAAGATATCGCACAGCGCGGCCATTTTCCGTGCCAGGTCGTCGCTGTCCTGCTTTTCACCCGTGTTGAAGCGCACATTCTCGAGCAGCACGACCTCGCCCGGATTGACTTGCACGCCGTCCAGCCAATCTTTCTTCAGGGCCACCGGCACCCCCAGCAATTGCGCCAGGCGCTTGGCCACGGGCGCCAGGGAAAATTCCTCCGCGAACTTACCCTCTACCGGCCGGCCGAGGTGCGACATCAACAGCACACGGGCTCTTGCCGAGAGCGCCGCCTGAATGGTGGGCAGAGATGCCCGGATCCGCGCGTCGCTGCTCACCACGCCGTCCTGGATCGGCACGTTCAAGTCCTCGCGGATCAGCACGCGCTTGTCGTGCAGATCGAGACTGGTCATTTTTGTGATCTTCAATGGCGTACTAGCCGGCCTTCGACCAGGCCACGGTGGTGTCGAGCATACGGTTGGAGAAGCCCCATTCGTTGTCGTACCACGAACAGACTTTGACCAGTGTTCCCTCTATGACCTTGGTCAAGGTGGAATCGTAGGTGGACGAGGCCGGGTCGTGATTGAAATCCACGGACACCAGCGGCGCGTCGTTATAAGCAATGATGCCCTTGAACGGCCCGGCGGCAGCCGCCTTCATGGCGCCGTGGATTTCCTCGACACTGGTCTTGCGGGCCGCGGTGAAGCTCAAATCCACCAGCGACACATTGATCGTCGGTACGCGTACGGCAAAGCCGTCGATCTTGCCCTTGAGTTCAGGCAATACCAGGCCGACCGCGGCGGCCGCGCCGGTCTTGGTCGGGATCATCGACATGGTCGCCGAGCGCGCGCG
>JANYIY010000379.1 GCA_025358615.1 Gammaproteobacteria bacterium
GGCTTATGCCGTCGGCAAGCTGTTCTTGACGGGGTTGGGCGATTTCTGGGGCGGCCGAGTCAGTTTTCTCTTGGGTCTAGGTGGCGCGACGATCTTCACACTGATGTTTACTTCAAGCCTGAGCCTGCCGCTGTTCACCATCGCTTGGATCGGCAACCGGCTGACACAGTCCGTCGCGTGGGCGGGGCTGGTCAAAGTATCTTCGAAATGGTTCGACTTTTCGTCCTACGGAATGATCATCGGTATCTTGAGCATCAGTTACCTAGTCGGCGATGCGGCGGCACGCCAGTGGATGGGAATGCTGATCGACCATGGCTACGGTTGGCGCGCGCTGTTCTATTTCGCGGCCGCCGTCGCGGGCTTGTTCCTGGTCATCAACTGCTTCTTTCTGCGGGAATCGCGTGTCGATGCGGGCTTCAACGAGGCCAAGGCCAATCCGCTCAATCTGTTTGCCGGAGCGGAATCTCGGCCGAAAAGCGTGGGGCAGCTGCTGCTGCCGCTGTTGCGCAGCCGGGCGTTTCTTCTGGTTTGCCTGCTATCCTTAGGCTGCACCATAATTCGCGAAACCTTCAACGCATGGACACCGGTGTATTTGCGCGACTACTTGGGTTACAGCAACGGCGACGCCGCACGCATGAGCGGGATTTTCCCAGGCGTCGGCGCCGTGTCCGTGCTGGTGACGGGCTGGCTCAGCGACCGCCTCGGTATGAATGGCCGGGCGCTCATCATGTTCGTGGGCCTCAGTGCCGCTGCCGCGGCCTTGCTGGTGCTGATGACCATGCACTCCAGCACCAACGGCTCGCTGTTGCCGCTCATCGCCATCGGCACCATCGCCTTCTGCCTGTTGGGACCCTATTCATATCTCGGCGGCGCCTTCGCCCTCGATTTCGGCGGCAAACAGGCAGGCGCCGCGTCATCGGGGATCATCGATGGGATCGGCTACCTGGGCGGAGCGGCCGCGGGCTACGTGGTGGCTCGAATCGCCGTTTCGTTCGGCTGGCAGGGCGTATTCGTGTCTCTGGCCGTTGTTAGCGCATTGGCCGCGCTCGGCGCCGGATGCCTCTACCTCTTGAACGCGCGCGCTGCCGCCGCCGGCAGGCCCGCGCCATGAATACCCAAGCCGTAGTGAAACGCCTCTGGTCTCTTCCCGACATGCTGCACATCGAATGGAGCGACGGGACATTGAGCGAATTTGCCAGCCTGTGGCTGCGTGACAATCTGCGCGAGGACCGAGACGCGCACAGCGGGCAGCGCCTCATCGATATCGCCGATTTGCCCGACGACCCGCAGATTCGCGCGGCAACCGCACACAATGGCGCGATTACGGTCGAATGGGAAAACGAGGTGCGCACCGGCCTGTTTGAACTGCCGTGGCTGCAAGCGCACGCCGCGAACCGCGCCGTCCCCCGGCCGCAGTTCGCCCCCAGACGTTGGCTCGAGGGCGCGCGTCTGGATGCGGCCCGCGACTTCGCCTGGGCGACATTTTTCGAGGCGCAAAACAACCGCTCGCTGCGCACTCAATGGCTCACCCAGCTTTTGCAGGACGGTATCGCATTCTTGAGCAGCGTGCCGGCGACGGACGCCGGTATCCTCGACGCGGCAGCGCTGGCGGGGCGTGTCTCGGAAACCAACTATGGGCGCGTATTCGACGTGCGCTCGGTGCCGCAACCCGAAAATCTGGCGTATTCCGATTTGGGATTGGGATTACACACCGACAACCCCTATCGCGAGCCGGTGCCGGGCTTTCAGGTGCTGCATGTATTGATCGCCTCTCCCGATGGCGGGGACAGCCTGTTCGGTGATGGCTTTGCCATCGCAGAGCATATGCGCGCCGCCTTCCCCGATGCCTTCGCCATCCTGACTCAAACTCCGGTGCCCTTCCTATACCGCTCCGAGAATGCCGAGCTGTATGCCGAAAGGCCGCTTATTCAATTGACCTGCAGCGGCGCGGTGAGCGCCGTGCACTACAACAGCCGCTCGATCGCGCCGCTGCGCCTGGCCGCGCGCGATGCCCGCCCCTTCTACTCGGCTTACCGGTGCTTCGCCGCGCTGCTGCGCGACTCGCGCTTTCATTTGCAAATCAGCCTGCGCGACGGCGATCTCGTGGTATTCGACAACCAACGCACTCTGCACGGGCGCACGGCATTTTCCTCGGCGCGCCATCCGCGCCACTTGCGCGGCTGCTACTTGACTCGCGACAGCGTGTACAGCGAGGCCGCGTTGCTGCGGCGTGAATTGCACGCAAAGGCCAACTCATGAGTATCACCGACGAAATTCTCGCCATCTTCAGCAGGCGCGGCTCAGGAGCGTATTTCGGTGAAGATGTCTCCATGACCGAGCATGCCTTGCAGGCCGCTTATTTTGCGCAGGCCACAGCGGCGTCGCCGGCGCTCATCGTTGCCGCGCTGCTGCACGACATCGGACACCTGGTCGAGGATGTGCCCGACGATCTCGCCGACTGGACCTCGGACGCACATCACGAGCAAATCGGCGGACACTGGCTCGCCAAGCGCTTTCGCCCTGAAGTCTCGGAGCCTGTGCGTCTGCACGTTCCCGCCAAGCGCTATCTCCTCGCCACCGACGACAAGTATTTCGCCAAACTGAGCCCGGCTTCGGTGGTCACTCTCAAGCTCCAGGGCGGCCCAATGTCGGCGCTCGAAGTGGCGCAGTTCGAGACCGAGCGCTACGGCAAGGACGCAGTACTCATCCGCCGGTGCGACGACCGGGGCAAGGTGGCTGGGTTGAAGACACCCGGCCTCGCCGACTACCGCTCGCTGATCGAGGCGCTGGCGATCTGAGCTACATGACATCCGCCGCCGGCAGCACCCGACTCTACGAACTCGTGCTCGACAATGGCTGTTCGGCCAGTCCCTATGTGTGGCGCATCCGTTATGCCCTCGCCCACAAAGGCATAGCCTGTGAGCCGATCCCGGTGGGCTTCACCGAAATCCCAAAAATTTTCAGCGGACGATACAAGACCGTCCCCATTCTCGAGCATGGCGCCACCGCGATGTCCGAGAGCTGGGATATTGCGGAATACCTGGATCGGGCATTTCCCGATACGCCGACGCTGTTCTCCAGCCCAGCCGAACTCGCCATGGTCCGTCTGACCGATGCCTGGTTCTCCTCGGAGATCATGCGCAAGATGTTCGGCGTTTATGTGCTGGATATTCACAACGCCGCACGCCCCGAAGATAGGCCGTACTTTCGACGCACGCGCGAGCTGCGCCTGAAAGGGGCAACGCTGGAGGAGTTCACCGCGGACCGTGCGGCGCGCCTGCCAGCGCTCCGCGATGCATTGACGCCATTGCGCGCGTACCTCGAGCGCTTCCCCTACGTCGGAGGCGGTGCGCCGAATTACGCCGACTACATCGTGCTCGGCGCCTTCCGCTGGGTGGCGAGCGTCAGCACCCTGCCCCTGCTCGCGCATAACGACACGTTGCGCGCCTGGATCGACCGGGTATTCGACCTTTACGGGGGACTGCGGCGCGATGCGCGTATGAAGGCGCTATTTGAATAGAATCGCGTGCGACCAGGCGGCGCGACGCCTGCATTCCACTATATTAACATGGTGTTAGCAGGGGCGATGGCCTTGTAGGCCGCCCCCGGCTTGCCGTTGGATTGCGCCGAATCACTCTGCATTTTAGAGTACTTGACGTGGCACAGTTAGCTCACTTAAGCTAATTTCATGACACGGCCAAGTTCAGTCATTCCCATTCGCTCGGAAGCTGCGGCGGCCATCGAGAGCCGCGCGCTCGGCACCCTGGCGTACATCCGCGCGTCGATCGAATCCTCGAGCTCCATGGACGTGCCCGGAATGGCCGGTATCGTCATGGGCATGGTCGGTCTGCTCGCCGCCATCCTGGTGTCGTTGCCGCGCTGGGCCGCGCACTGGCTCGGCATTTGGATCGGCGCCGCGGCCATCGCGCTAATAGTCGGCGGCGCGTTGGTGGCGCGCCAAATCGTAATTCGCGGCCACGCCAGATACTGGGGCCCGGCCAGAAAGTTTCTGCTCTGCCTTTGTCCGGCGCTGCTCGCCGGCGCTGTCTTGACCGGCGTGCTTTACGCCGCCGGCGCCACGGGGGTCATTCCGGGCATGTGGCTGCTGCTTTATGGCTGTGCGGTGCTGTCGGCGAGCACGGTGACCAACGCCGGGATTACCCGGCTGATCGGCGTCATGGGGGCGCTGTTCGTCGCCTTGGGAGCAATGACGTTTGCGCTGCCCGCCACCGCGCACACCGCAATGCTTGGCCTGGGATTCGGCGCTTTGCACATTATTTTCGGACTCTTGATCGGAAGCTCGGCCGATGCCCGTTAAGTCCAATGCCGTCAAGCGCGGCGAGTCGACCGAGCCCGCCTCGGCCAAGGCGTCAAAGCCGATGGCCGTGCCGCGTTCGGTGCATGGCAACGTTGATGCCGGGTTCGATCGGCTGATTTATGAGCGGGTGCGGCTCGGCATCATGAGCGCGCTGGCCATGAACGAGCAGCTCACCTTCAACGAACTCAAATCCCTGTTCGACGTCAGTGACGGCAACTTGAGCGCGCATGCACGCAAGCTCGAGGAAGCGGGCTATGTGGTTTGCACGAAGTCCTTCGAGGCCCGCAGGCCGAAATCCATATACCGGATTACTCAGGTGGGCAAGAGAGCACTGCTGCGCTATCTCGAGCACATCGAGGCCGTGATCAAGGCCACACGGCGCGCCTGACGCATGCACGTCGCCATCATCATGGACGGAAACGGGCGCTGGGCCACGCAGCGTGGGCTGCCCCGATCCTCGGGCCACATCGAGGGCGCGAAAGCCGTACGCACCGCCGTCGAAGCCGCGGCCCGAGCGGACGTAAAGACCCTTACCCTGTATGCTTTTTCATCTGCCAATTGGTCGCGTCCTGCGGCCGAGAGCGCGGCGCTGATGCACTTGTTCGGCCAGTACCTGTTTACCGAAACCCGCCGCTGCGTGGAACAATCGATTCGGATCAATGTAATAGGACGGCGCGATCGGCTGAGCGAGAACCTGCTGCGGTCCATCGAGCAAAGCGAACGCTCGAGTGCGGCAGGATCCGGAATGTTGTTGCGCATCGCCGTCGACTACTCGTCGCAACACAGCATCGTGGAGGCGGCACGGCGCGCCGGTCGCGACGCCGAGTCGGCCGGCACGGAGTTGACCGGCACCGAGTTTCAACGCCTGCTGCTTGAAGTCGATCACTGCACCCATCCTGCAAGCGAGGTCGACCTGCTGATTCGCACCGGCAACGAGCGGCGTCTCAGCGATTTCCTGCTCTGGGAATCGGCGTTTGCCGAGCTGCACTTCAGCGAATGCCTGTGGCCGGACTTCGACGAGCAGCGTTTGCACTGTGCGCTCGAGGACTATGACAGGCGGCAAAGGCGCTTCGGCGGCTTGGGCGCGAATACACTCTAAGGCGGTATCCTGACGCTGTTTCGACCAAAGTAATGGCACTCTCAGAATGGTCTTGACCAATCTATAATGACCATTAGAACGGTCGGATGCGATATCTCGCCGCGCAACTGAAGAAAGGCCTGCGAAAGAAGATGGTCCTGCTCGCAGGCCCCCGTCAATGCGGCAAGACCACGCTCGCCAAGTCACCAGGAAAATAGCTCGCCGAACTTCCATTCGGCACAGACACATCGCGATAGCGGATATTCTTGCGGCACTTCCCGCCGGGTAGAATTCGAATGATGGATCTCTCAAATCTAAAGCAACTTATCGGCGGTCACCGCCAAGGCCATGCACTGGCGCGGGAGTTCTACACCGATCCCGCGATCTTCGAGCACGACATGCAGCGCATGCTGCTGCGGCATTGGTTCTGCGCGGGTCATATCAGCAGCATTCCGCGCCCCGGCGATTACTTGTTGGTCGATTTGGGATCTGAATCCGTCATTGTCGTTCGAACGCCGGCCGGGGAAGTGCGCGCCCTGCTCAACGTCTGCCGCCACCGCGGTTCGCGCCTCGTCACGGAGCGCTCCGGCAAAGCTCACTCCAGTCGCTTCACCTGCCCCTATCATGCCTGGAGCTACGACCTGGACGGCAATCTCATGGTGGCGCGGCAGATGCCGGAGTCCTTCCGGCGCACCGAGGTGGCGCTCAAGTCATTTCCGGTCCGCATCATGGAAGGCTTGATCTTTACGACCTTTGCAAACGAGCCGCTGCAACTCGACAGCGCCGCGCAGGCATTGGCCCGTTCGGCAGGCGTGCACGGCTGGGCGGCCGCTAAAGTGGCGCATCGGGAAATGTATTCAATCAAGGCCAATTGGAAGCTGGCGGTTGAAAACTACATGGAGTGCTATCACTGCACGCCTGCGCATCCGGAGTTCGCCAAACGCCATGTGTACGCGCGCCCGGCCGAGCAGGCCGTAGATCTGGAGCGTGCCGGGCGCACGCGGGCCGAGGCGCTCGGCATCGTGGTGCCCGACATCGATCTATATGGCTGCGCCGCCGCTGCCGGCCGGGAGTCCGTCGCCGTCATGCGCAGCGCACTGCACGAGGGGCTGGCGAGCGCCACGGACGACGGCCGTTCGGTGGCATGGCTCATGGGTGAATTCTCGGCATCCGACGGCAATTCGACTTACTTCGACATCGGTCCCATCAGCGATTTCCTCGCCTATCCCGATCACGGCGTCATCTACCGCTTTATCCCACGAGCCGCCGACCATACCGAAATGGAAGTGCTGTGGCTGGTGCATCAGGACGCCGTCGAAGGCGTGGACTATGATTTGACGCGCCTGACCTGGCTGTGGAAAACCACCAGCGCCGAGGATAAGAAAATCGTCGAGATGAATCAGGCCGGCGTGAATTCGCGATTCTTCGTGCCGGGTGCATATTCCCTGCAGGAAACCTATGCCGGGCGTTTCGTCGATTGGTACCTTCAGGAACTTAATTTGCCGATTTCATAGAGCCAACCGCCGGCCCAGCGCAGCTCATTTCCCGCCGTCGCATCGCCGCCGCCGCCACACCGCGATGCCCAGCAACAGAGCGGCGCCCAGCACGACGGGATAATTGCCGAAGCGCGCATAGGGAGTTAGCCCCGTCATCGGCTGCACGTCCGCGCGCAGTACGCCTTTTTGGAATTGCGGCAGACGCGCGACGATCTCCCCATGCGGCCCTATGGCAGCGGTGATGCCGTCGTTCGCTGCAACCACCAAGTAGCGCCCGGCCTCGAGCGCGCGCATGCGGGCAATCTGCAAATGCTGGTGCGTCGCCGTGGAATCGCCGAACCAAGCGTTATTGGTGACGTTGACCAACAGAGTCGCTTCGCGTAGCACCCGCAGCTGTTGGCTGCCGAAAGCATCTTCATAACAAATCGTCAGCCCAAGCTTCTGCCCGGCGGCGCTCAAGGTGGGCTGGCGCTTGCCTCCGGCCGTGATATCGGCATACGGCAAACTCATCAGCCGCATCCAGGAGCGCACGAACCCCGGCACCGGAAAATACTCGCCGAAGGGCACCAAGTGCCGCTTGTAATACCAGCCGCCGCCGGAATCGCTCAGCACCAACAGCCCGTTGTAGTACTTCTTCGTCGCCGCCTCATAGTTGACCAGTCCAATGGCGAAATCGGAGCCATGAGCGCGCCCCAGTTCCTGTAAGCGTCGCAAATAGTCGGGAATCTCGCTGGCGAGTATGGGCAGCGCCGCCTCCGGCCAGACGATGAGCTGCGCGCCCCACGCTTCTGCGGTGAGTTGCGAATACCGCTGTATGGCTTCGTCGTGATTTTTGGTCAGCCACTTCTGATCCTGCGGCACGGCCCCTTGCACGGCGGCAATCGACACTGAGGCACCGGCGGCGCGGGTCCATTCATGACGGCCGAGCAACGCTCCGCCGCCGAACAACAACACGACGGCCGCGAGCGCCGCCAGCCGCCGCGCAACAGTGACGGTGGACATCAGCAGCACATTGGCGGCGACTGCAATCACGGCGGCGGCCCAGGTCGCCCCGTAGATGCCGAACAGCGGCACCCAACCTTTGAGCGGCGAATCGGTCATCGCGTAGCCCAGGGACAACCACGGAAAGCCGCTCAAAGCCCAGCCGCGCAGCCATTCGAGCAGCACCCAGAGAGCGGGCAGCACCAGCCAGGCTCGTGTCGCGCCGACCTTGAGCCAGTAACGGTTCGCCAAATAGCACAGCGCCGCCGAATAGGCCGCCATTAACGCGACCAAGGCCGCTTGCAACACCACGGTCAGCCAAATCGGCACCAGGCCGATGACATGCAGGCAGGTGTACAGCCAGTAAGTGCCGCATGCGAAAAGCCCGGCCCCGAATGCGGCGCCGGTCCAACCCGCGCGACGCGGCGGCAGGCCGCGGATCAACGCGATCAGCAGCGCCGGCGCCAGTATGGCGATCGGCCACAAGCCAAAGGGTGCGAACGCCAGATTGAGCGAAGCGCCGACGGCAAATGCGGCCGCCAGCCGCCACTGGGCCTGCCACCGCTGCGCGGCGCTAGAGCCGCGCGGATCGAGGCTCAAGGCGCGGACTCGTCGGGGGCGGGCGGCTCAATTTCGGTGGGCGTGATGACGCGCAGCAGATCGATGCGGCGGCGATCGGCGCGCAAGATTCGAAACTCCAATTCTCCGACTTGAATGGTTTCTCCGCGCCGCGGCAATCGTCCGAACTCCTGCATCAGCAAGCCGCCGATGGTGTCGTATTCTTCGTCGGAGAATGCGGTCCCGAAGTAGTGATTGAAGTCGGCGATCGGCGTGAGCGCGCGTACGGTGAATTCCTTGGCGCCCTCCTTGCGGATGGTCTGGTCATCCTCGACGTCATGCTCATCGTCGATCTCGCCGACTATTTGCTCGATGACGTCCTCAATGGTGACCAGTCCGCACACGCCGCCATATTCATCGACGACCATGGCGATGTGATTATGGCTGCGGCGAAATTCCTTGAGCAGGACATTGAGCCTTTTGCTCTCGGGAACGAACACCACCGGACGCATGTACTCGCGAATTTCGAAACTCTCATCGCCCGCCGCCTGCAGTCGCAGTAGATCCTTCGCCAGCAGGATGCCGAGAATTTGATCGCGATCCTCACCGATCACCGGAAAGCGCGAATGTCCGGATTCAACCACCAGTTCGACCAGCTTGCCGGGGGGCTCGTCGCGCTCGACGAACACCATTTGCGAGCGCGGCACCATGATGTCGCGGACTTGCATGTCCGCCACCGCCAGCACGCCCTCGAGCATGACCAGCGCATCGCCGTCGAACAGACCGCGCTCACTGGCTTCGCGCAAATCCTCGATGAGTTCGGCGAGATCGCGCGGCTCACCGGACATCGACTGGGTAATGCGTTTTAACCAGCGGCCGGTGGTGCCGCCTTGAGGTTGTTCTGACATGGGTGCCTAAGGATACTAGATCAGCGATACGGGTCCGAAAAGCCAAGCTGATCAAGGATTTGAACCTCTTTCGCCTCCATTCTGACGGCCTCGCCTCGGCTCTCGTGGTCCAGTCCCAGCAGGTGCAGCACGCCGTGCACAGTCATGTGCGCCCAGTGCGACTCGAGCGTTTTTCCCTGGGTTAGCGCCTCACGAGCCACGACCGGCGCGCAGATCACGAGTTCGCCGAGAAAATATCGGCCGTCAGGCGCCGCACCGGCGCCGTTGAAGGACAACACATTGGTCGGTTTGTTTTTATGTCGGTAGTGCAAGTTCAAGCTGCGACTACGCGCCGCGCCCACCACCCGGATTGACAGCGCCACCGCTTGTCGGCCGCGCGCCGACGCCGCGGGCGCCAAGGCCAGTGTCGCGGGAGCGAGTACCGCGCCGGCCCACTTCGTCAGCCGCCGCGCGCTCGGCACCCAAGGCTTGCGCGCCGCATAGCTCACGTCGAATTCGAGCCTCAACGCAGGCATCATGGAGCGTCGTCGGCAGCGCTCGCCTCGTAGGCTTGAACGATTCTCTGCACCAGCGGATGGCGCACCACATCCCGCGAGCTGAACATGGTGAAGGCAATACCGTGCACGCCGCGCAAAATATCGATCACCGTGCGCAGACCGGACTGTTTGGAATTCGGCAGATCGACTTGCGTGATGTCGCCGGTGACCACGGCCTTCGAGCCAAAGCCAATTCGAGTCAGGAACATTTTCATCTGTTCGTTGGTGGTGTTTTGCGCTTCATCCAATATCACGAATGAGTCGTTCAGCGACCGGCCGCGCATGAAGGCCAGCGGCGCCACTTCGATCACATTACGCTCTATCAGCTTGGCGACCCGTTCGAAACCCATCATCTCGTACAGCGCGTCGTACATCGGGCGCAGGTAAGGATCGACCTTCTGCGACAGATCGCCGGGCAGAAATCCGAGGCGCTCGCCCGCTTCCACTGCCGGGCGCACCAGCACAATGCGCCTGACCTTCTCCGACTGCAGCGCCTCGACCGCACAGGCCACCGCAAGATAGGTCTTGCCGGTGCCGGCGGGGCCGATGCCGAAAGTCAGATCATGGCTGCGGACATTGTTGAGATATTCGGTCTGATTGGAGCCGCGGGCGCGCACCGAGCCGCGCGAGGTGTGCACCTTGAGCTCATCCGAATCAGTCTTTATGTCGGAATTATCGCTATCCATATCCAGCTCTTGCAGTGCAATGTGCACTCGTTCGGAATCCACGGGTTCGCGCGGCGCCCGCGTATAAAGCCCCAGCAGCACCATCTCGGCGCGCTTGATCGCCGCGGGCAGGCCGATGATTTGAAATCGATTGCCGCGCCGCCTGACTTCCACTCCGAGCCTCGCCTCGATCTGATGCAAGTGCCCATCGAGGGGACCGCACAGTTCCACCAAGCGGATGTTGTCCGCCGGGGCGAGCAGCACATCGCGGGTCATCGGCGCCGAGCTCACGGCACCCCGTTGGCGGCGAGCCGCCCGCGCAGAGAGTTCGGCATGGCTTCGGTAATGATGACATCTGCAAAATTGTTGATGAGCGACATAGGCTGGTCCGCAGGGCCGTCGAAATTCACCCAGCGATTATTGTCCGTTCGGCCCGCCAGCTGCTTGGGGTTGCGCTTCGCCGGGCGCTCGACCAGCACCCGTTGCCGGCCGCCGACCATGGTCTGGGAAATGGCGCGTGCCTGGCTGTTCAAGCGCTGTTGCAACAGTTGCAGACGCTGCTGCTTGATCTCGTGCGGCACTTCGTCCGGCAGCGCCGCGGCGGGAGTTCCGGGCCGGCGGCTATAGATGAAGCTGAACGACTGGTCAAAACCCACCTCCGCCACCAGATTCATGGTCGCGACGAAATCCTCGTCCGTCTCACCCGGAAAGCCGATGATGAGATCGGTCGAAATGCAGATGTCGGGCCGCACCGCTCGCAGCTTGCGCAGCTTCTGCTTGTACTCGAGCACAGTATGACCGCGCTTCATTGCAGCCAGAATACGATCTGAGCCGCTCTGCACCGGCAGGTGCAGGAAATTATTGAGCTGCGGTACGTTGGCATACGCCTCGATCAAGCTGTCGTTGAAATCCAGCGGGTGCGAAGTCGTGAAGCGAATGCGCTCCACCCCGCGAGTCCCCGCCACAAAATGAATCAGCGTCGCCAGATCCGCCGGCGTGCCGTCGGCCATCGGCCCGGCGTAGGCATTCACGTTTTGGCCAAGCAGCGTTATTTCGCGCACGCCGCGCGCGGCCAGGTGCCGCACCTCCTCGAGCACCTGTTCGAATGGGCGGCTGATTTCCTCGCCTCGCGTATAGGGCACCACGCAAAAGGTGCAGTACTTGCTGCAGCCTTCCATGATGGAAACGAAGGCGGTTGCGCCGCCGGCACGCGTCTGCGGCAGGTTGTCGAATTTTTCGATTTCCGGAAAACTCACGTCGATTTGCGAACGGCCGGAGTCCTTCAATCCTTGCAGCATCGCCGGCAGGCGATGCAGGGTTTGCGGTCCGAACACGAGGTCCACGAACGGCGCCCGCGCCGTGATGCCCTCGCCCTCCTGACTCGCGACACAGCCGCCGACGCCGATGACCACATGCGGACGCGCCTGTTTCAGCAGCCGCCATTCACCCAGCAAGGAGAACACCTTCTCCTGCGCCTTTTCGCGCACCGAGCAGGTATTGACCAGCAATACGTCCGCCGCAGCGGGATCATCGGTACGGGTCATGCCATGCGCCGTCTCGAGCACATCCCGCATCTTGCCGGAATCGTACTCATTCATCTGACAGCCGAAGGTTTTTATGTATAAAAGACCGGGCATGCGCTCGTCGTAGGCTCCCTGGGAAAAGGCCGTTAAGATACTAGGAACTATGGCAATACGCGAAGTTCTCAAAATGGGCGATCCGCGCCTGCTGGCAGTTGCCGCGCCGGTG
>JANYIY010000395.1 GCA_025358615.1 Gammaproteobacteria bacterium
CGGCCAGCATCGAGGAACTCAACAGCAGCCATAGGAAGCGGCGCACGTTAGTTCGCCGCAGTGTGCCGCAATGAGCTCACGATCTTCTGCGAGGTGGTCGAAGCCGGCGGCGTGGCGGGCTGCGGCACGGCAGGCGGCATCGTGGCGTGCAATCGTTGCCGCGTCGACTTGAGCAAGCGATTGTCGGCGTCAATGGCGCCGGCCGCGGACCATACTTGCTCGGCATCGGCGGATCGACCAGCTTGCCACAGCACCTCGCCGAGATGGGCCGCGATATCGCCGCCACGATCCTCCGCATAAGCCATTCGCAAGTAGCTCTCTGCCTCCGCGTTGTGGCCCTGGCGGAACATCACCCAACCCAAACTATCCAAAATCGCCGCATTCTTCGGTGCCGCGGCGTGGGCGCGCTCGATGAGCTTGCGCGCCCGCGGCAATTCTCGCGAGTGATCTGCCAAGGTATATCCCAGCGCATTCAAGGCGGCCGGATCGTCCGGCCGCGCGTGCAAAACGGCGGTCAATTCGTGCAAGGCGGCGCTAAGGCGCCCCTGTTCCTCGTAAGCCGACGCCCTCGCATAGCGCAGGTCCGCGCTATCCGGATAATCCACGACTGCTGCATCGAGTAGCGTCACAGCCCGCGACAAATCCCCGCCCTCGGCATACATCCGCGCCCGCGCTGCAAGAATTTCCGGTGCCCGCTGCGGTTCGCCCTCGACCAGCCGGTCGAGCAATTCCTCGCCGGCGGCCGCGGCCCCGTGCTTTTCGAGCAGCGTGGTGGCCCGCAACAGCGCGGGCAGCACATTTTCCCCACTCTGCACCTGTGCGTACAAACGCAGCGCATGTTCCGGATCATCGTGCCGATCCGCGATCACGCCCAGGTAATAGAACGCGTCGTCCAAGTACTTGTCGGCGTGCAGCAGCTGCGCAAATCTCGCCGTCGCCGCGTCCAGATGTCCCTCTTGAAATTCGACCAGTCCCAGCAGCCGCAGTGCCACCGGTGCGTACTCGGTGTTTTTGACCAGAATCTCCAATTGCTGAGCGGCCGCCGAGTCGCGCTGCGCGGTCATCAGCAACAGCGCGTAGTCGAGACGATTGACCGGCGTATCTTCGCGCTGCGCTTTCTCCTGCGCTTGCGCGAGGGACGCCTCCGCATCGCCAGCCATGATTCGTGCGCGCGCCAACGCCTGCTGCAAGTCACGGCGGGCGTTTTCGTCTTTTTCGGCTGCACCCGACGCGTTCGGCGTACTCGCCGGCATGAGCGCCAGCGCCGCGCTGAAACTCTGCACGGCCGCCGCCGGATCGTCGGCGCGTAGGGCAGTGAATCCCCGCACGCGCAACGCCGCTACCGAGGCTGGAAACGATGACGCCAAACGATCGGCGAGTTGGCGCGCGCCGAAGATATTGTCGTTGGCGCCAAGCTCTGTCTCCAGCGCAGCGAATTCTGCGTCCGTGCCGATCGGTGAGCTCACCAGCACGAAACGATAGTGCGTGGCCGCTGGACCGATCTTGTGCAACGCCAAAGCGGCCCGCCCAGCGGTGCGTTGCGCCTCCACGGACTTTGGATCGATGTCTGCCCAGCGCGCCGCAATCTGTTCTGCCAACGAGGGCTGCAAGGATTCGGACGCCACATGCGCCGCCCGCTCCAGCAGGCCCAGGTCGGTTTCGTTCGCCGCCGCCGCCGCATATTGCACTGCCGCCACTCGCGGCTGGTGACGCGCCAGGGCTATCTCGGCCGTGACGGTATAAAATGACTGCGGAGCCGGTGGCTCCATGGCTTTGGGGTGAATGCCGGCGCAGGCGGCGCAGGCGGCGCAGGCAGCAAGCCCCAGCCCCAGCGATGCCCTTGCAAAGATTGAAATCGAGAACACGGCCGCACTATAGCGAAATGAGTACCCCGATGCCGCCCATTCCGGCTTGATCTCGCGCCACCCCTTCCACCAGAATCAGAGAGTTACGGCCCAAAAGCGCTTCAATGGCATTTAATATCCTCGGTATCAATCACCGCACCGCTCCGGTCGCCCTGCGCGAGAAGGTGGCGTTCAGCGAGGAGCGATTGCTTGCCGCTTTACTCACCCTGAGGGAGGAAGTGGGAGTTGCGGAGGTCGTGATCCTATCCACCTGCAATCGCACCGAGGTGTACTGGGTGGGATCCGCGAGCGGCGCCGAGCTCTCAAAGTGGCTTGAACGGCACCATGGCAACAACCTCGATCTGGCCTCCAGCCTGTACGTGCATCAGGAACAGCGGGCGGTGGAACACGCCTTCAGTGTCGCCTCCGGACTGGACTCCATGGTGCTCGGCGAGGCACAGATTCTGGGTCAACTGAAAGACGCTTACCGCGTGGCTCACGAAGCCGGCAGCACCGGACCTGCGCTCAACAAGCTGTTCCAGGCGGCCTTTTCGGCGGCCAAGCGCGTGCGCTCGGAAACCCGTATCGGCGAGAACGCGGTCTCGATCGCCTCTGCCACCGTGAGTCTCGCGCGCCGCGTATATTCGGACTTGAGTGCTCATACCGTCCTGCTGGTCGGTGCCGGCGACATGAATGCGCTGGTGGCGCGTCATTTCATGTCCGCCGGGGTCAAGCGCATGGTCATCGCCAACCGCTCGATGGCCAGGGCCCAGGCGCTGGCCGGTGAACTCAAGGCGCATGCGGTCGGGCTAGCGGACTTGCACAAAGAACTCGCTCAAGCGGACATTGTGATTGCCTGCACCGCCAGCCCCGCGCCGCTTATTACCAAGCACGCCGCCGAGGCGGCAATTCGCGCACGACGCAGACGGCCGATTTTCATGGTGGACCTGGCGGTGCCGCGCGACATCGATCCAGGGGTCGCAGACCTGGAAGACGTGTACTTGTTTTCCATCGACGACCTGCAACAGCTCATCGATGAGAATCGCCAGCAACGCGAGGCAGCGGCGGGCGGCGCCAGGCTGCTGATCGATGAGGAAGTCGCGCGTTTTCTCAGCGAATCTCGCGCTCAAGACGCCGGTCCCGCCATCCGCGCTCTGCGTCAGCATGCGGATGAAATCCGCGTGCAAACCTTGGAGCAGGCCCGGCGCCTGCTCGCCGCAGGAAAATCCACCGATGAGGTCATGGACTATCTCGCCAACACCTTGACCAATCGCCTGCTGCATTCCCCGACTCAGGCTCTGCGCCAGGCCGCCGAGTTGGCCGATTCCGCCCTGGCGGAGGCGGTGACTCGGCTACTGACCGAAGAACGCGACCGGCATTGAGCCGCGGGGTGGTTATAATCCGCCGCCCATGAAAGACTCCATTCGGCGCAAGCTTGAGAAATTAGACGAACGATTCGAGGAAATCAGCCGCCTCTTATCGGATGCAGGCGTCATTGCACGTCAAAATCAGTTTCGCGAGCTGTCCATGGAATACTCCAAATTAGGGCCGCTCATCGACCGCTACCGGCGCTTCGTCGGCTTCGAGGGCGACCTCGCGATTGCCCTGGAGCTGGCATCGGACAAGGATCCGGCGACCAAGGGCTTGGGCGAGGAAGAAATCGCCGATCTTGCGCCGCGCATGGCGGCCGAGGAACTCGAGCTGCAGCGCCTGTTGGTGCCCAAGGATCCTCAAGACGACAGCAACATCTTCCTGGAAATCCGCGCTGGCACCGGCGGCGATGAGGCCGCCATCTTTGCCGGTGA
>JANYIY010000403.1 GCA_025358615.1 Gammaproteobacteria bacterium
CGGCGCGGCGGGACTCGTGGCGCGTGCGGTGGAGTTGCAGCTGCTCGATCACGGCTTTCTTGCCAAGCAGGGCGATGATCGCTCGATGCGCGTCGCCAAGATCGCGGCGCATCGCGGCGCGATCACGGACCGCAACGGCGAGCCGCTGGCGGTGTCGACGCCGGTGGACAGCGTGTGGGTCAACCCGCAGGAGCTCAACGACAACATCGATCAGCTGCCGAAGCTCGCGAAGGCGTTGAAACAAGATCAGCAGTCGCTGGTCCGGCGTATCACCAGCAATCTCGATCGCGAGTTTCTGTACCTGGAGAGGCACATGCCGCCGGAACAGGCGGCGCACATCAAGGCCTTAGGCATACCCGGCGTGTATCTGCTGCGCGAGTATCGGCGCTACTATCCCGCGGGTGAAGTGTCCGGGCATGTGGTGGGCTTCACCACCATCGACGACAAGGGCCAGGAAGGATTGGAACTTGGCTTCGATCAGCTGCTGAACGGCGAGGACGGTGCGAAGCGTGTAATTCAGGACATGCAGGGCCGCTACGTCGAGAATGTCGAAAGCATCCGCGCGCCACGGCCGGGCCGTGACTTGGTCACGAGCATCGATCTGCGCATTCAATATCTCGCCTATCGGGAGCTCAAGGCGGCGATGCAGGAATACCGTGCGCGCGCCGGTTCCGCCATCGTCATCGACGTCGATACGGGCGAAGTGCTGGCGATGGTCAACCAGCCCTCGTACAACCCGAACGACCGCGAACAGTTGAAAGCAGGCCTGTATCGCAATCGCGCCGCCACGGATATTTTCGAACCCGGCTCCAGCGTCAAGCCCTTCTTCATGGCGGCGGCGCTCGCCTCCGGGCAGTACCGCGAGGACAGCGTGGTGGATACCTCGCCGGGCTACTTCAAGGTCGGCAACAAGATGGAAGAGGACGAACACAACTACGGTGTCATCGACTTGGCGACCATCCTGGCGAAGTCGAGCAACGTGGGCACCGCGAAAGTGGCGTTGTCATTGCCGCCGGAGGAGATTTGGCACACGTTGACCAGTCTCGGCTTGGGCCAGGTGACCGGCAGCGGTTATCCCGGCGAGTCGGCGGGCATGCTGAGTCATTATTCGCACTGGCGGCCCATCGGCATTGCCACCATGTCGCACGGTTACGGGCTGTCGGTTACGCCGCTGCAATTGGCGCATGCCTACGCCACGATCGGCGCGGGCGGCCTGAAACGTCCTATTACATTCGAGAAAGTGTCCGGCCCCGTGGCGGGCGAGCGCGTGCTCGATCAGAAGGTGTGCACGTCGCTGATCGAGATGATGGAGCATGTGGTCGAAAAGGGCGGTACCGCGACTCGCGCCTCGCTGATCGGCTATCGAGTTTCCGGCAAGACCGGCACGGCGTTCAAATCGATCGCCGGCGGCTATTCCACCGACCGCATCATGGCGGTATTCGCCGGCTTGGTGCCGGCTACTCATCCGAAACTGGCGACAGTGGTGGTGATCGACGAGCCCAGCCGTGAGGTGCAGGAAGGCGGCACTTTGGCGCAGGGCGGCTCGGTGGCAGCGCCGGTGTTCGCGAGCGTCATGTCGGGCGCGTTGCGCTTGATGGACATCGCCCCTGATGATTTGCAAAACGTGCCGGCGACCACCCTGGTGCAGGCGAACGACACGCCGTGAGCACTTCACTCATGTGGCTGCTCGATGGCATCGCGGCCGTACCGGCCACTGAATCGCGGGTTACCGACCTCACTCTGGACAGCCGCGAAGCGCGCGCCGGCAGTTTGTTTTTTGCCTTGCCCGGCCGCAGCGTACACGGACTCAAATTTGCCGCCGAGGCGGTCAAGCGCGGCGCGACGGCGGTGCTGTATGAGCCGAGCGCCGCCGTGTCGCTGCCGAAGCTGCCGTTGAATGTGTACAGCGCCGCGGTGCCGGGACTTAAGGATCTCGTCGGCCGCATTGCCGATCGGTTTTTCAACTGGCCCTCCTCGCAGCTGCGCATCACCGGAATCACGGGCACCAACGGCAAGACCACCTGCGCCTACTTGTTGGCACAGTGTCTCGAGAAACTGGGTTCGCAGGCAGCGTATATGGGCACCATCGGCTGGGGTCGCACCGGCTCGCTGGCGGCGCCGACGCTCACCACCCCGGACGCAGTCACCCTGCATCGCCAGCTGGCGCAGCTGCGTGCGGCCGGCGTGCGCGAGGTGGCGATGGAAGTGTCCTCGCAGGCGCTGGATCAGGATCGGGTCGCCGGCGTGCGTTTCCATTCGGCGGCGTTCACCAATTTGAGCCGCGACCACTTGGATTATCACAAGACCATGTCTGCTTACGGCGCGGCCAAGGCGCGGCTATTCGACGCGCCTGACTTGCAGCACATCATCATCAACGTGGGCGACAGCTTCGGGCGCGAATTGGCGGGCAAGCTGGCCGGATCGGTACCGCTGACGGCGATCTGGATCGGCGCCGGAGAATCAGGGTGGCTGGCCGAGCGCGCGCTGTTTGCGGCGCAGGTGACACTGGACTTGCGCGGCATTTCCATGCAGGTGGACGGTAGTTTCGGCCAGGCGCAGGTAGCGACCCGCTTACTCGGCCGTTTCAATGCCGAGAACTCGCTGGTGGTGATCGCCTGTCTTTTGTCGCTGGGTACTTCGCTCAGCGCCGCGGCGCAGGCCTTGGCCGAATGTATTGCGCCGCCGGGACGCATGGAAGTCGTCGAACCCACCGCTCGCGACAAGCCCGTAGCCGTGGTCGATTACGCGCATACGCCGGATGCGCTCGCCAAGGCGTTGGCGGCCCTGCGCGAGCATTGCAAGGGTGCGTTGTGGTGCGTGTTCGGCTGCGGCGGCGACCGCGATCCGGGCAAGCGCTCCATCATGGGCGGCATTGCCGATGAGTTGGCCGATCAAATCATCGTCACCGACGACAACCCACGCTCCGAGAAGCCACAGGCCATTACCCGCGCCATCGTCAGCGGCATCAAATCGCGCGACGTGCGAGTCATTCACGACCGCGGTGAGGCCATCGCCACGGCCCTCAAGGAAGCCGGACCGCAGGACGTGGTGCTGATTGCCGGCAAGGGCCACGAGGACTACCAGATCTACGGCGAAACGCGGCGCAGCTTCAGCGATCGACGCGAAGCGCAGCGCTATCTTGGGGTGGCGGCTTGAACGCCGCGATCCAATCCATGGAGCGCACCTTGCGCGACGCGGCACGCGTCGCCGGCGGGACGTTGCGGGGTGAGGATCATCGCTACGGCGCGGTGGCCACGGACAGCCGTACGCTCAAGCCTGGCGCACTGTTCGTCGCGCTGCGCGGCCCCAACTTCGACGGCCGCGATTTCTTGGCGGCGGCGGCCGCGCGCGGCGCCATCGGCGCCATCGTCGATCGGGCGGTGGAGCATGCGCTGCCGCAGATCGTGGTGGCCGATGCGTTGGTTGCGCTGCAATCCATAAGCAAGGCCTGGCGCGCCGAATTTTCAATTCCCATCGTGGCCGTCGCCGGCAGCAATGGCAAGACCACGGCAAAGGAAATGATCGCCGCCATCCTGTCGCGCATGGGTGTGTGCATGGCGACACATGGCAATCTCAACAATCACATCGGTGTGCCGGTGACATTGATGCGCCTCGAAGCCTCGCATCGCAGCGCAGTGGTCGAGATGGGCGCGAATCGCATCGGCGATGTGGCCGAGCTTACGCGCCTGGCACGGCCCACCGTGGGCCTCATCACCAACGCCGGCGCCGAACATCTCGAAGGCTTCGGCAACTTGGACGGCGTCGCGCAGGGCGAGGGTGAAATGGTGTCGCAGCTCGAGCCGGGCGCAACCGCCGTCATCAATGCCGACGATGCCTACGCCGGCTACTGGCGCGGCATTGCCACTGCCCGTCGCATCGTCACCTTTGGCGTGCATGCCGACGCGGATTTCATGGCGAAGGACACGGAACTGTCGATCGAGCGCGGTGAGTTCGCGACCCGCTTCACTTTGCAATGTCCGCTGGGGACTCGGTTGATCGTGCTCAAGGCGGGCGGCGCCCACAACATCGGCAATGCACTGGCGGCCGCGGCGGCGGCCAGCGCCGCGGGCGCATCTCTGGAGGAGATCGCCGCCGGCCTTGGCGATTTTCGCGCCGTCGCCGGCCGCCTGCAGCTCAAAGCCGGCGCGCGTGACAGCTGGATCATCGATGACTCCTACAACGCCAATCCGAGCTCGGTGCGCGCCGGTCTTGAAGTACTGCGCTCGCTACCGGGGCAGACCTGGCTGGTGCTCGGCGACATGGCCGAGCTTGGCGAGTACGCCCAAGACAGTCACGCACACATGGGCAGCTATGCGCGGGATTGCGGCATCAAGCGCCTGTTCGCGCTCGGACCGCAGAGTTCGCGCGCGGTCGAGACCTTCGGCGCCGGCGCCGAATGGTTCTCCGACGCCGATTCCCTGACCCGTCGCTTGCAGGCGGAACTGATCCCGGGCGTGACCGTGCTCATCAAGGGTTCGCGGGTGAATCGATTGGAGCGGGTGGTGCAGGCGCTGACCGGCGGTGGCAGCGGTTCCGGTCACATGATGAGAGCGAGCTGACGCCAATGTTGCTATCCCTAACCGAATACCTGGCCCGGTTCTACAGCGGCTTTCATGTCTTTCAATACCTGACGCTGCGCGCCATTCTCGCCGCGGTCACCGCGCTGGCGTTGGCGCTGTGCATCGGGCCCACCATGATTGCGATGTTGAGCCGCTATCAGATCGGGCAACAGGTGCGTAGCGACGGACCGAAATCGCATTTGGTGAAGTCCGGTACGCCAACCATGGGGGGCGGCCTCATCCTCGTAGCCATGGTGCTCGGCACCGTTCTGTGGGCCGACCTGTCCAGCCGCTTCGTATGGATACTGTTGGCGACCACCTTGGGGTTCGGCTTGATCGGCTTCTACGACGATTATCTGAAATTGGTGGTGGGCAATTCCAAGGGCCTGGCAGCGCGTTACAAGTATCTGGCGCAATCGGTGGTGGGATTGGCGACCATCATGACGCTGCATCACCTGCGGCTATCGCCGGCCGAGACCTCGCTGTACGTGCCCTTCTTCAAGACTGTGGCGGTGCCCATGTCCACCATCGCCTTCGTCGCGCTGTCGTACTTCGTCATCGTCGGCACCAGCAATGCCGTGAATCTCACCGATGGGCTCGACGGCCTCGCCATCATGCCGGCGGTGATGGTGGCGGCGGCCCTCGGTGTATTCGCCTATGTCACCGGCAATTTCAAGTTCGCGACTTATTTGCAGATCCCCTACATCCCCGGTGTCGGTGAAGCGCTGATTGTCAGCGCCACCTTGGTCGGCGCAGGTCTGGGGTTCCTGTGGTTCAACTCCTATCCGGCGCAAGTTTTCATGGGCGATGTGGGCGCGCTCGCGATCGGCGCCTCGCTCGGCACTCTCGCCGTCATCGTGCGCCAGGAAATCGTGCTGTTCGTGATGGGCGGTGTATTCGTGCTCGAGACCGTGTCGGTGATGCTGCAGGTGGCGTCATTCCGGCTGACGGGCAAACGCATATTCCGCATGGCGCCGATCCATCATCATTTTGAACTCAAGGGCTGGGCGGAACCGAAAGTGATCGTACGTTTCTGGATCATCAGCTTCGTGCTGGTGCTGACGGGTCTAGCCACCTTGAAGCTGCGCTGATGCACAGCGTCGTCGTCGGTCTCGGCAAAACGGGCGCCTCCTGTCTGCGCTATCTCTCGAAGCGCGGTATCCCGGTGAGCGCCACCGATTCGCGCAGCACGCCACCGGGTCTGGCGGATCTCGGCGATCTGGTGAGCTCTCTCGACCTGCGCTTGGGCGGCTTCGATTTGTCGCTGCTCGAGGATGCCACCCAGGTGCTGCTGTCTCCCGGGCTGTCGCTGGATGAGCCCATCGCCCGAGCGGCGCGCGAGCGCGGCATAGAAGTGGTCGGCGATATCGAGCTGTTCGCCCGCCAGGTGCACGCGCCGGTGATCGGCATCACCGGCACGAACGGCAAGAGCACGGTGACCACCCTGGTGGCGCGCATGGCCGCGGCCGCCGGGCGCAGCGTGCTCGCCGGCGGCAACTTAGGCGTTCCGGCGCTCGACTTGCTGGAGCAACCCGTTCCCGACTTGTATGTATTGGAGCTGTCGAGCTTTCAATTAGAGACCACGTCCTCGTTGCAGTTGCAGGCCGCCGCAGTTCTCAATGTCTCCGCCGATCATTTGGATCGCTATGCGTCGGTGGCGACGTATGCGCTTGCCAAGTCGCGGATTTTCGTCAAGGCCGCCACTCTGGTACTGAATGCAGATGATCCGCTGGTGGCGGCGATGCGTGGACCGGTGGCGGCGCGCGCGGCCGTCGCACGCTTGCCTGCCCCGCAGGTGGTGACCTTTTCCATCCTGGGCGCCGCGGATTATTCGCTGTTGCGCGCGGGAACGCGGACGCTGCTCGCGCGGGCTGGCGAGGGATTGCTCGACGTGGCGCGCATGAAGATCGCCGGCCTGCACAACGCCGCCAATGCGCTTGCGGCATTGGCCCTGGGCGAGGCCGTGGGTCTGCCCATGGACAAGATGCTCGAAGCCCTGGAATCTTTTCCCGGCCTGCCACATCGCTCCGCATGGGTGGCGGATAGGGCGGGAGTGCGTTTTGTCGATGACTCCAAGGGCACGAACGTCGGCGCGACCATTGCCGCAGTGGCCGGAATGCCGGGACCGCTGGTGATGATTGCCGGCGGGCAGGGCAAGGGCCAGGACTTCACGCCGCTCGCGGCAAGCTTTCGCGGCAAGGTGCGGCATGCGGTGCTGATCGGCCAGGATGCGCCGGCGTTGGCGGCGGCACTCGTAGATGTTTGCAGCACGGAAATCGTGGGCTCCATGCAGGAGGCTGTGATCGCGGCGGCCCGCGCCGCGCGCGCAGGCGACACCGTGCTGCTGTCGCCGGCCTGCGCAAGTCTCGACATGTTTCGCGACTATGGACAGCGTGGCGCTGTGTTCGCCGCCGCGGTGCGCCAGCTCGCCGGCGGTGTCGAGTGATCACCGCCACCATGTCCTATGGAGTTCGGGCGCGGGAGCGCATGCCTTTCGCCTGGGATTACCTCACCTTGGGGTTGGTGGCCGGCCTGCTGTTGATTGGCCTGATCATGGTGACCTCGGCCTCCATGTCCATCGCCGCACGGGATTTTGGCAATCCCTTCTACTTCCTCGAGCGCCAGTTCGTGTTCGGCTTCGCCGGACTGTTGTTCGCCTGGGTGGTGACGCGGGTGCCCACGGAATTGTGGGACAAGTACGGCCTGGCGCTGCTGTGCCTGGGATTGTTGCTGCTGCTACTGGTGCTGGTGCCGGGCATCGGCGCCACGGTCAACGGTGCGCGCCGCTGGCTGCGCGTCGGGCCGGTCAATTTTCAAGTGTCGGAACTCGCCAAGGTGCTGATTCTGATCTGGGTGTGCAGCTACTGCGTGCGCAAGCGCAGCGAGCTCGAATCGACGCTGCCGGGACTCGCCAAACCGGCCGGGCTGTTGGCCATCGCCGCAGTTTTATTGTTGGCCGAACCGGACTTCGGCGCCACCACGGTGCTGTTCGCGACGGGTATAGCCGTGCTGTTCGTGGCCGGCGCTCGTTTACGCTACGTGCTGATGATGGTGTCCGCCGCGACGCTGGCATTCACGGTGCTCGCGCTGACCTCGTCCTATCGGCTGAAGCGCCTCACCGGGTTCTTGCATCCCTGGGACGACCCTTTTAAGGGCGGATTTCAATTGACGCAGTCACTGATTGCCATCGGCCGCGGCTCCTGGTTCGGCGTTGGTCTCGGCAGCAGCGTGCAGAAATTATTCTATTTGCCGGAGGCGCATACCGACTTCGTGTTCGCGGTGCTGGCCGAGGAATTGGGGCTGGTCGGCGTGCTCGGGGTGATTGCGCTGTTCATGGCGCTGGTGTGGCGGGCGTTTCAGATCTCGCGCATGGCGGCCCAGGCGGGCTTACGATTTCAGTCCTATCTGGCGCTGGCGTTCGGCGTGTGGCTGGGATTGCAGGCCATGGTGAACATCGGCGTCAACATGGGGGTGTTGCCGACCAAAGGCCTGACTTTGCCGCTGCTGAGTTACGGCCGCAGCAGTCTGCTCGTGAGCCTGGCGTGGCTGGGCGTGCTGTTGCGGATTTATCACGAAGTGAAATGCAGCTCGCGTTCCGCGGTGATGCGCATACCGGGCGGACCTCGATAATGGGCGCACAGACCTGCCCTGGCACGATCCCACCCAACGAGACCCACAGCGCGCTCGCAACGGGCGGCGAGGCCGAAAACGCGGCCATCGGTGGACCGCTCCCTAGTGCGCTGGGCCCCGTCCTCATCATGGCGGGTGGGACCGGCGGCCATGTATTTCCCGCGCTGGCCGTGGCCAAGGTGTTGCGCGAGCGCGGTGTTGGTGTGGTGTGGCTGGGCGTGCCCGGCAGCATGGAGTCGCGGCTGGTGCCGGCCAACGGCTTTCCGATCGAATGGGTAAAAATCGGCGGAGTTCGCGGCAAGGGCTTTAAGACCTGGTTGCTGGCGCCGTTGCGCATCGTCAAAGCGGTGGCGCAATCGCTGCGGGTGTTGCGGCGCGTGCGGCCGCGCTCGGTGCTGGGAGCCGGCGGCTATGTCAGCGGGCCCGGCGGCGTCGCCGCATGGTTGCTGCGAATTCCGCTGCTGATCCACGAGCAGAATGCCATTGCCGGCACGACCAATCGCTGGCTGGCGCGCTTTGCGAGCCAGGTGCTCGAGGCATTCCCCGGGAGTTTCGGCCCCAAAGTCGCTGCGCAAACCATCGGCAATCCGGTGCGCGCCGACATCGCTGCATTGCCGGCTCCCGCGATGCGTTTCGCGGAGCGTGGAGCCTCGCGCTTACTGGTGCTCGGCGGCAGCCAGGGCGCGCAGCGCCTCAATGCGGTGGTGCCGCAGGCCCTCGCGCAGGTGCCGCCCGCGAATCGGCCCCAGGTGCGGCATCAAACCGGTGAACGGGGAGTGGAGGCGGCGCGCAGCGCGTACGCCGAGGCCCAAGTGGAGGCAGAAGTGCTGCCCTTCATTGACGATATGGCAGCGGCCTATGCCTGGGCGGATCTCGCCGTGTGCCGCGCCGGCGCCATGACAGTTGCCGAACTGCAGGCCGCCGGGGTCGGCGCCATTTTCGTGCCCTTCCCCATGGCCATCGACGATCATCAAACCAAGAATGCCGAAGTGATGGTGCGAAGCGGCGCCGCACAAGTGATTCAAGAACGCGACCTGACGCCCGAGCGTTTGGGCGCGGCCATCAGCGAACTGGTCGGCGATCGGGCGCGTCTTCTCAAGATGGCCGAAGCGGCCCGCGGCTCACGCATCATCGATGCGGCAGCCAGGCTCGCTGACCTGTGCATGGCGGCGGGAGCGCCCGCGTGAGCGATGCCATCAACATGAGCGACACCACGCGGATCAATGTGCGCACGCGTCTGGATGACCGCATGCGGCGCATCAACCGCATCCACCTGGTCGGTATCGGCGGCAGCGGCATGGGCGGTATCGCGGAAGTGCTGCTGAACTTGGGCTATGCGGTGCAGGGCTCGGACCTGAAGGCGAATGCGGTCACGCAGCGGCTGGCACGGCTGGGCGCGACGATTTTCATCGGCCACACGGCGCAGCAGTTGGGCGATGCCGATGTGGTGGTGGTGTCGAGCGCCGTCAATCGAACCAACCCGGAAGTCGCGGCGGCGCTGGCGAAGCGCATTCCGGTGGTGCCGCGCGCGGAAATGCTGGGCGAGCTCATGCGTTTTCGCTATTCGATCGCGGTGGCCGGTACGCATGGCAAGACCA
>JANYIY010000407.1 GCA_025358615.1 Gammaproteobacteria bacterium
CGCATGAGGATCCGCGACTCAAGGGCGATCGGCCGGATCTCGCCAGCATGGTATCGATACCGGATGTGCCATACCAATCGCATTCGGCTCCCTTGAGCCTGACGTTCTATGCGGCGAGCAGCGGCGCTTCGGCATTTCCTAAGGACTACATCGGCGATGCCTTTGCGGCCTTTCACGGCTCGTGGAACCGCAGCCTGCGCACGGGATACAAACTGGTTCGAGTGCTGTTCAAAGACGGTCAACCCACGGGCGAGTACCAGGATTTCCTAACGGGATTCATCGCCGAGGACGGCAACGTCTGGGGGCGCCCGGTTGCCACCGCTCAACTCGCCGACGGCTCGCTGCTGGTGAGTGATGATGCCGGCAGTGTGGTGTATCGTATTTCCTACAGCGCCCTATAGCTCTGCTTCTCCGGTCATCGCGATGAACGTGGCTGCGCCATCGCGCACGATGCGCACCAGCAGCGGCGCATGAGGAGTCGGGGTCGCTACATTCGCCACATCCTTCACGTCGATCAATTGTTTGCCGGCGATGTGCGTCATGAGATCGCCCACTTTGAGGCCGGCCACCGCGCCCGCACCTGCGGGTCGCAGCTGCGTCACGATCAATCCGCTCGGTTCATCACCGGCTTTGATCGCTTTACGGATATCTGCGGTGGTATCGGCGATTGCCAATCGCAGCGCGGGAACCCAGGTATCTTGCTCGCCGTTCAGGGCAGGATCCGCCGGCGGCTCGGGCAGACGTCCGATCTTCAATGCAATGGATTCGGTCTTGCCGCCACGATACACCGTCATGGTACTCAAAGTGCTTGGCGTGAGACGCGCCATGATCTTGCTTAAGTTGCGGAAGGTGACGTGGCTGGGTCCGATGGTGAGCAGTACATCGCCGGGCGTAAAAGTGCCGGATGCCGGGCCTGCCGGATCCACCGAGTTGATCAGAGCGCCCGACGGCGCTTTCATGCCGAGCGTCTTGGCCAGAATGGCTGTATTCTCCTGAACCGAAATTCCAAGATAACCGCGCTCAACACGCCCTTGGCTTTCGAGCTGACCGATCACCGATGAGACAGTCTCGGCGGGGATGGCGAAGCCAAGACCGACGGAGCCGCCGCTCGGGGAGAATATGGCGGAAGTCACCCCCACTACGGTACCGTTGGGCGTCATCAACGGACCGCCTGAGTTGCCGTGATTGATGGCGGCATCAGTTTGCAGGAAGTCGATATAGGGATCCTCTTCCAGCACACGAGCGCGCGCGGAAATGATGCCGGCGCTCACCGATTGCCCCAGCCCGAAGGGATTGCCGATGGCGATCACGGCATCGCCGACGGCGACTGATTGCGAAGTCCCCAGGTGCAAGGCCGGCAGGTTGCCGGCGGCTACCTTGAGCAATGCAATGTCGGTGACCGCATCAGATCCCAATATCTTTGCCGCCAGCTCGCGGCCATCCGAAAAACGCACGCGCACTTTCAGCGCGCCGTTGACCACATGGCGATTGGTGACAATTAAGCCATCCGTGCGAATGATGAATCCCGAGCCTAAAGCCCCGGTGGGCCGCTGCTCCTCCGGGCCGCCCGTGCTGCCGGTTAGCAATCGCCGGATGATCGCGCCTACATCATTGGTATTTTCGGCCGAAGCCAATTCAGCGGCCCTCTGCCCTGCACTGACGCGTTTCTCCTCCACCAGCACGGTCACGACGCTGGGCGCCACTCGCCGCACCAGGGCGGCGTAGCCATCCGCACCTGCACTCCCTGCAAACGCCGCCAAAGGAATGGCGAGAAAGAGCAATGAAACGGCAATTTGACGACGCATCGTGTACCTCACCAGGAGAAGCGCAAATTGTAATCCTCGCCCGCGTACACGTCGGGCTTTTCGCAAGGATGGCGTAGCACGTTGGCGAAAATGCCGATCGCCCATCATCTATACTCGACACAACTACAACGAAATGGGAAGTGGCATGATGAACCGATTAGTCCTCGCCGGAATTGCTCTCGTGAGCCTGTCGGCGCCGACTCTGGCCGAGACCACTTCGCTCAGCCCAGATCAGGCGGCGTTCCGTTCCCTGTACAAGGAGTTAGTCGAGACCAATACCACCCTCTCTGCGGGCAGCTGTACTCTGGCGGCCGAGCGAATGGCCGCCCATCTGAAGGCGGCGGGATTTAGCGACTCCGAGCTGCACCTGTTCACGGCACCTGACCATCCCAAGGAAGGCGGACTCGTCGCGATATTGACAGGCCGTGATGCAAAGGTCAGACCCGTGTTGATGCTGGCACACCTGGACGTGGTCGAAGCACGCCGCGAGGACTGGAAACGCGATCCATTCGTGCTGGTCGAAGAAAACGGTTCCTTTTTCGCTCGCGGAGCTGCCGATGACAAGTCCATGGCAGCGATCTGGGTCGATACTCTGGCGCGGTACAAGAAAGAGGGCTATCGGCCCAAGCACACATTGAAGATGGCATTGACCTGTGGCGAAGAGACCAGCGGTGCCTTCAATGGCGCAGAGTATCTAGCCACCCACCAACGCGATTTGATCGATGCCGCTTTCGCTTTGAATGAGGGCGGGGGCGGAATGTTGGACGCCCAGGGCAAACCCGTCTTTCAGGGTATTCAGGTCGGGGAGAAGCTTTCGCAGAACTACACGCTCGAAGTCACTAACCCGGGCGGTCACAGCTCTCGTCCGGTGCCGGACAATGCCATCTACCAACTGGCGAATGCCCTCGCCCGTATCCAAGGGCACGCGTTTCCCGTGGAATTCAACGACACCACGCGCGATTATTTCACTCGATTGGCCAAGACACGCACATCTGAAGAACAGACCGCGCTCGCCGCGCTGTTGAAGGATCCCACCGATGCGCCGGCGCGTGCGCTGCTGGAACGGGATCCCGACATCAACGC
>JANYIY010000418.1 GCA_025358615.1 Gammaproteobacteria bacterium
CGGCGCGGCGCGCAAGTCGTTCGGACCGCAGACCCAGGCGCGGCCCTCGAAGGGCTCAAAGCACACGCGCAAAGACTCGGTCCTGCGCGTGGTTCGGGTGCCGCAGGCGATTTTACCGTCGGCGAGATCCGCTCGAATCAGATCGACCAAGGAGGCACTGGGCTCCCCCGCATCGGTGGGCGGCAGCGCGTGAGCGAGAATGCGTGCCTGAACTTCGTCGCCGCGGGTTGCGGTGCCGAGCACGGCACGCTTGAAGCGGTCGAGCACGACCAAAACCGAACTCAAGGTATTGTCCGTCACATCGCTGGGACGACCCGTGCCGCCCATGAAACGCAAATGCAATAAGCCGCCGACCCCGCGGCCTTCGTCATGTAGGCAAAGCGCGAGGGCCCCGTTTAAATCGGCAATCATGAGCATGGGTTCGGGCGAGACATGATAAGTGTCCGGCGCGACCATGACTTCCGTGAGATCTGTAGCCAATGCGGACCCCTAATTAGACCCCCGCGATGCTGCACGTAACCCTCAATTCCCTCTGCCGAGCAAATCACGGTTTTAGGATCCCGAACGGGATCCCGGTAGCTGAATCCATCACGCGCACCGGTCCGCACCGAGAACCGCGCCGCACGGAGCCTAGCTCTGCCAGTCATAAGCTCATGCGTTCCGGTAATTGGCCGTGGATGGGGGGGCGGACGTATCTTAAACGTCTATGTATCGGTATGACGCAGTCGACAAAACGCTGGTAAACGAGCGCGTCGCGCAATTTCGCGACCAGACGCGGCGTTTTCTCGCCGGCGACCTCAACGAGGAGGAATTCCGACACCTGCGCCTGCGCAATGGTCTTTATATCCAACGCCATGCGCCGATGTTGCGGGTGGCGGTCCCCTACGGCATGTTGTTGTCGACACAGCTGCGCGCCCTGGGCAGCATTGCACGCCGCTACGATCGCGGTTACGGACATTTCACGACACGCCAGAACATTCAGTACAACTGGCCCAAGCTCGAGGAAGTGCCGGACATTCTGGCGGAGCTTGCCGAAGTCGAGATGCACGCCATCCAGACCAGCGGCAATTGCATCCGCAATACCACCACCGACCATCTGGCAGGCGTGACGCCCGACGAGCTGGAGGATCCGCGGCCCTGGTGCGAGCTGATTCGCCAGTGGTCGACTTTTCACCCGGAATTCACCTATCTGCCGCGAAAATTCAAGATTGCCGTGACGGGCGCACCGCAAGATCGTGCCGCCTCGCTGGTGCACGATGTGGGCGTGCACATCGTGCGCGGACCCGCGGGTGAACTGGGTTTCGAAATTCTCGCCGGAGGCGGTCTCGGCCGCACGCCCATCATCGGCCAGGTGGTGCGCGAATTTCTGCCGCGCGAACACCTACTGTCCTACCTCGAGGCGATTCTGCGCGTCTACAACTTGGAAGGACGGCGCGATAACCTGACCAAGGCGCGTATCAAGATTTTGGTGAAGTCCCTCGGTATCGTAGAGTTCCGCAGGCGCGTGGAAGCCGAATGGGAATTGACCCGTGCGATCGGCCCGCGGGTCGAGGACTCTGAAATCGAACGGCTGCGCGGCTTCTTCAATCCGGCTGCCTATCGCAGCCTGCCGAACATCGAGCCCGTGGCCGGAAAGAGCACGGCATTCCGCGCCTGGTATCGCTACAACACCGTGGCTCACAAGGTGCCGGGCTATCGGGCCGTGTTCATTTCGCTCAAGAAACCCGCTGTGGCCCCCGGCGACATCACGGACGCCCAAATGGAACTGGTGGCTGACCTCGCGGATCGCTACAGCTTTGGCGAAATCCGCGTCACCCACACCCAGAATCTGTTGCTGGCGGACGTGCAGCAGGACCAGACCTTCGAACTCTGGCAGACGCTGGAGGCGGCGGGTCTCGCCACCCCCAACATCGGCACATTGACCGATATGATCTGCTGCCCGGGCCTTGATTTCTGCAGCCTCGCCAATGCCGGCTCCATCGATGTGGCCAAGCTCATCAACGAGCGCTTCGACGACTACGACTACGTCTACGACCTGGGCGAACTCGACGTCAAAATGTCGGGCTGCATGAATGCCTGCGGTCATCACCACGTGGGTCATATAGGCATTCTCGGCGTGGATAAGGGCGGCCAGGAGTGGTACCAAATCACCATCGGCGGCGCGGCCGGTGCCGACGCTTCCTTGGGACAGGTCATCGGCCCGTCGGTGGCCAAGGTCGATGTCGCCGAAACGATTGCGCGCCTGCTCGAGGTGTATGTCGAGCATCGAGAGAGCGACGAGCGCTTCCTCGACACGGTGCGCCGCCTCGGCGTGAAGCCCTTCAAAGAGAGAGTGTATGCCGCGCCGCTTGCTGCGTGACGGCGAGGTGGTCGCTGATGACTGGTCGTACCTCGCGGAAGCCGAGGGCAAGCCGGCGTCATCGCTGATCCTGAGCTACGCAGAATGGCAGAGTCAGCCTGAGGTTTGGCTGGGTCGCGACGGCCGGCTCGGCGTGGTACTGCTGCCGGCTCACAAGGTGGAATTGCTGGCAGCGCATTTTTCGCGATTTTCCCTGATCGGACTCGAGTTTGCGGGGCCGAGCGAGGGCCGCGGCTACTCCCAGGCGCGCATTCTGCGCGAGCAGTGGAATTTCGGTGGCGAGCTGCGCGCCACCGGCTATGTGCGTCGCGACCAGGTGTTCTTCATGGCGCGCTGCGGTTTCAACAGCTTCGAATTGCCGGATACCGAGGTCGAGCGCGCGAGCGCGGCGCTATCCACCTTTTACCGGGCTTACCAGTTCTCGAACGACGCCGGCCTGCCCCTTAAGCTGCAGCGCCGGTAGCCGGATACAGCTGCCAGCGCCTGAAACGCAGGCCCACCTTTTGGCCGACTACGAAGCGTTCGCCTTCATAGCGCTCGCGGCTGATTTCCGCTTCCAGCGGCTCATTGGCCGGTTGGCCCTCGGCGCAGAGCTCCAAGCGCACTATCGGTCCGATGACGCGCACGGCAACAACCACCGCCGGCCAGCCTGAAGCCGCGGCGCCCACTTCGATCTCGTGCGGCCGAATCAGCGCGATGTTGGCTTCGCTGCCGGTACCTAAGGCCGACGCCGCCGAAATATCGATAGGTCCCAAATAAGCACGGCCGCCGCGCGATTGCACCGGCAGCTCGTTTACCTGACCTAAGAAGCGGTGCACGAACGCCGATGTGGGCAGGTCATACACCTCGCTGGGAACGCCGCATTGCTCGATGCGCCCGCGATTCAAGACCACGATAGTGTCGGCCACTTCGATGGCCTCTTGCTGATCGTGGGTGACGAAAATGCTGGTGAAATGTAGTTCATCGTGCAGGCGCCGCAGCCAGCGGCGCAGCTCATGGCGAACCTGGCTGTCGAGGGCGCCGAAAGGTTCATCCAGCAGCAGTACGTCGGGGTCGACCGCCAGCGCCCGCGCCAGCGCCACGCGCTGCCTCTGGCCGCCGGATAGCTGCGCCGGGTAACGATCCCCCGCCCAGCCCAGCTGCACCAGCTCCAGCAGCGACTGCACTTTGCTGCGTATCTCTTTGGGCGCAGGCCGCTCGCGCCGCGGTTTGACTTTCAAGCCGAAGGCGACGTTTTCGAACACCGACATGTGGCGGAACAGAGCGTAGTGCTGGAATACGAACCCGACTTTGCGATCGCGAATCGGCCACAGGGTGGCGTCGCGCCCGTCAAACAGCACATGACCCTCGTCGGGCGTCTCGAGGCCTGCAATGATGCGCAGCAAAGTGGTTTTGCCGCAGCCCGACGGCCCGAGCAGCGCGATGAGCGCCCCCGTCGGCACGTCCAGGTCGATGTTTTGCACAGCCGCGAATTCGCCGAACTGCTTGCCGATGCCGCGTAGCGCAATGCTCATGTGATTTCCCTCCGAGTCCGATCGCGGCCCTGACGGGCGGCGTGACGCAGCTCCGGTTGCCGCCATTCCAGAAAGCTCTTGCCCGCCAGGGTCAACAGCGCCAACAGCGCCAGCAGCGACGCCACGGCGAATGCCGCCGCGTAATTGTATTCGTTGTACAGAATTTCGACATGCAGGGGCATGGTGTTGGTAAGGCCACGGATGTGTCCGGAAACCACCGAGACGGCGCCGAACTCACCCATGGCTCTGGCGTTACAGAGCAGCACGCCGTACATCAAGCCCCAGCGGATATTGGGCAGCGTCACCCGCCAAAAAGTCTGCCAGCCGGTGGCGCCGAGCGACAGCGCGGTCTCTTCGTCATCCTTGCCCTGCGCCTGCATCACCGGAATGAGCTCGCGGGCAATGAAGGGAAATGTCACGAAAATAGTGGCGAGCACAATCCCCGGCACTGCGAATACCACGCGGATGTGATGAACCTTGAGATATCCACCGAACCAGCCATGCGAACCGAACAGCAGAATGAAGATCAATCCGGCAATGACCGGCGACACCGCAAACGGCAGATCGATGAGCGTAATCAAGGTGCTCTTGCCGCGAAACTCGAACTTGGCGATGGCCCAGGCGGCCACTACGCCGAATACCAGATTAAAGGGAACCGCGATGGCGGCAACCAGCAGAGTGAGCTTCACCGACGCCCAAGCGGTGGGGTCTAAGATCGCGGCGGCGTACGCACCCACGCCCTTGGCGAGTGCCTGCACGAAGACCGTCAACAGCGGCAGCACCAGGAACAGGCCCAGGAACGACAGCGCCACTGCAATCAGCAGCGCTCGAGCGAGTGCAGGAGAGCGTCCTGCAGTACGGGATTCAGCGGCCGCCATGTCGCGACAAAGCCCAGTGTTGTAATGCGTTGATGCCGAGCATGAGTCCGAACGACAACACCAGCATCACCACGGCAATCGCGGTGGCGCCGGCATAGTCGTATTGTTCTAATTTCGTGACGATCAGCAGCGGCGCGATTTCGGATTTCATCGGCATGTTGCCCGCGATGAAAATCACAGAACCGTACTCGCCGACCGCGCGCGCGAAGGCCAGCGCAAATCCGGTGAGCAGCGCCGGCCATAGCGCCGGCATTATTACGCGTACAAAGCTCTGTGCCGCCGAGGCGCCGAGCGTTGCTGCCGCCTGCTCGACCTCGCGGTCCAAGTCCTCGAGGACGGGCTGCAAGGTTCTGACCACGAAAGGCAGGCCGATGAAGGTCAGCGCCACGACTATGCCGAGCGGCGTAAAGGCAACTTTGATTCCCAGCGGCAGCAGCCACTTCCCCAACCAGCCATTGGGTGCGTACAGCGCCGTGAGCGCGATGCCGGCCACTGCCGTCGGCAAGGCAAACGGCAGGTCCACCATGGCGTCCACCAGCCGCTTAAAAGGGAAGGTATAGCGCACCAGCACCCAGGCGACGATGAGGCCGAATATCACGTTGATCAGCGCAGCGATCAGCGAGGCCCCAAAACTCAGGCGCAACGATGCGACCACGCGGGGAGCCGTCACCACCTCGTAGAAATGGCCCCAGCCCAACCCTAAACTGCGGATAAACACCGCCGACAGCGGAATCAGCACCAGCAGCGACAAATAAACCATGGTGTAGCCGAGGGTGAGTCCAAAGCCGGGCAGCACGCCGCGCGCGCGCCGCGGCGGCGGCGGCGGCGAGAGAGTTTTGACTTCGAATGCCGCGGCCGGTGCTGCCATGCGTGTCCTGAAGAGGGAATTGGGCGCCATCGCCGGCAATGTTGCCGGACACTGTTCTGAGGCGCTCATCAGGACAAATCGCGGCTACTGGCCGTAGATCCTGTCGAAGGTACCACGGTCCGCGAAATGTGTGGCCTGGGCCTTGGTCCAGCCGCCGAATACCGCATCCACGGTGACCAATTGCGGAATGCTCGCGAATTGCTTGGCGTAGCGGGCGGCCACGGTGGGATCGCGCGGCCGATAAAAGTGCTTTGCCGCAATTTCCTGGCCTTGCGTGGAATACAGGTATTTTAGATATTCCTCGGCAACTTTGCGGGTGCCGTGCTGGTCAACGTATTTGTCCACCACGCTCACCGGCGGCTCCGCCACGATGCTCAAGGAGGGAGCAACGATGTCGAATTTGTCAGCGCCCAACTCCTTGACCGCGAGGAAGGCCTCGTTTTCCCAGGCCAGCAGCACATCGCCGATGCCGCGTTCCACAAAGGTCACGGTCGAGCCGCGCGCTCCGGAATCGAGAACCGGAACGTTCTTGTATAGCTTCTTGACGAAGGCCTCGGCGCCGGCATCGTTGCCGCCGGGCTGCTTCAGCGCATAGGCCCAAGCCGCCAGGTAATTCCAGCGCGCCCCGCCCGAGGTCTTTGGACTCGGCGTTATGACGGCGACGCCGGGCTTCACCAAGTCGTTCCAATCGTGAATGCCCTTCGGATTGCCCTTGCGCACCAGAAAGACGATGGTCGAGGTGTAGGGGGTGCTGTTATTGGGCAGCCGCGCCTGCCAGTTGTCGGGCACCAACTTGGCCTGGACCGCCAGCGCATCGATGTCATACGCCAGCGCCAATGTCACCACATCGGCCTCCAGCCCATCGATCACGGAACGCGCCTGCTTGCCCGATCCGCCGTGGCTTTGGTTGACGGTCACGGTGTCGCCGCTCTTGCCCAACCAGTAGGCAGCGAAGGCCTTGTTGTAATCCTCGTACAGCTCGCGCGTGGGATCGTAGGAGGCGTTCAGCAGCTTGACCGTGGCGGCGTGCGCCGAGCCCATCAATATGACGATCAGCGCCAACGCGAACCAGAAATACTCGCGCCCGATACGTCTGCGTTTGTCGTCGATCATTTCAACCACCTCTTACCGCGCGCAATAAGCGAGCGCGGTCAGGCTAACGGGTGAGGATGGCGGCCGGAACTAATATCCCGTCATCTGCATATGCACTTACGGTATGTCGCGCAGCGGAATGTGCAAATCGCTCAAAATACGGTCGACTTCCTCCTGAGTCTCCAGTTTTTCGGTCTCCTTTACCAACTTGCGGGGCAGGTGCGGCGCCAACAGTTCGATGAATTCGTACATATAAGCGCGCAGCAGCGCGCTGCGGCGAAAGCCGATCCAGGTGGTGTGCCCTTCGAACAGGTGGGACGCATCGAGCACTACCAGGTCGGCGTCGGTGACGGGATCGATGGCCAGTCGCGCCAGGATGCCCACCCCTAAACCGATGCGGACATAGGTCTTGATCACGTCCGAATCGCGCGCGGTCAACGCCACATCGAGCGACAAGCCGGCGGTTTCGAACAGGGCAGGCAGCGAGGATCGGCCGGCGAAGCTGAATACATAGGTCACAATGGGATATTCGGCCAGTTTTTTCAGCGTCAGCTTGCCTGCCGATGCCAGCGGATGGCCGCGCGGCACGACCACGGCTCGATGCCAGCGATACACCGGCAGCCGCACCAAATGCGGGAATTGGTCCTCCGAGCCCGTGGCAATGGCGAAATCGACACGATCACGCGCCACCATTTCCGCGATCTGTTCCGATGTGCCCTGATGCAAGTGCAACCGCACCTTGGGGTACTTGAGGCGAAAGGCGCGGATCACCTGCGGCAGCACGTAGCGCGCCTGGGTATGCGTGGTGGCGATCGACAGCGTGCCGCCGTCGGCCTTGCGCAGCTCCGCCGAGGTGCGGCGGATATTCTGCATTTCCCGCAGAATGCTGCTGGCCCGCGAAATGATTTCTTCGCCCGCGTCGGTGGTACGCGTCAGTGCGCGGCCCTCGCGCTCGAATAACTGAAAGCCGAGTTCCTCTTCCAGAAGCTTCAGCTGGCGGCTGACTCCGGGCTGCGAGGTATGCAGTTGCCGCGCGGCCGCAGTGATATTCAGGCCATTCTCATGAACGGCTACGAGATAGCGTAATTGCTGGAACTTCATCGAGCGGCGAGCCTTGTCGTTGACGGGGTGCTTATGCGCATAGGATATAAGTTTAAGCAGGCAAGCGCTGCCGCCGCATGCCGTCATCACTAAATCGCATGTCCTCATGCGCCATAGTTCGTTTCGCGAACCGCGCGCCGCACCTATAGTTTCGTGCCGTTCCTTAAGCGCAACCCGAGATCCAAGTGTCCGAGCTCTCCAAGGCCCTGCGCGAGCGCGCAGAAGACAGCATTGCACAACTCCGAAGCGCCGTGGCGGAGTTCAAAAATGTCTGCTACGCCAATAGTTTAGGCTCGGAATCCGTAGTCCTAACCGACCTTATTTGGGGCTCGGTGCTGGAAATCGACATGTTCAGCATCGACACCGGGCGGCTGTACCCTGAGACTTACGACCTCATCGAGCGGGTACAGCAACGTTATGGACGCGCCTTGACCATCTACTATCCGCAGACCGCCGACCTGGAAGGCTGGGTCGGGGAGAACGGCATCAACGGCTTCCGCCAAGGTCTCGCGCAGCGCCGCGGCTGCTGCGCGATTCGCAAAGTGGAACCGTTTCGCCGCGCCATCGCCGGCCGCAGTGCCTGGGTCACCGGAATCAGGCGCGGACAATCGGCCAGCCGTGCGTTGGCGGCACCGGTGGAATGGGATGGCGAATACGGGCTGCACAAGGTGAGTCCGCTGCTCGAGTGGTCCGAGAATGAGATCTGGGAGTACATCCGCAAGAAGCGGCTGCCCTACAACAGCCTGCATGACAGCGGCTTTCCCAGCATCGGTTGTGCACCGTGCACGCGCGCGGTCCAGCCCGGCGAGGACGAGCGCGCCGGCCGCTGGTGGTGGGAACGCAGCGACTCACGCGAGTGCGGCCTGCATCCCCGCCGCCAGATGGGATTTTCCAAGTGAATTATTTTCCGATGTTCTTCGATCTGGCCGGGCAACGGGTGCTCATCATCGGCGGCGGCGAAGTGGCGCTGCGCAAGGTCTCGCTGCTCGAGCGTACCGGCGCCTCGATCAGCCTGGTAGCCCCACAGCTCGTGCCCGAGCTCATGCAGCGCGCAGCCGCCGGTCAGCTCAAGCTTGCCATACGTGAGTTTGCCGCAGAGGACCTGGACGGCGTGCGTCTGGTCATCGTCGCGACTTCGCGGCGCGCCGTGAATCGTTGGATCGCGAATTTGTGTGAGGCACGCAATATTCCGGTCAACGTGGTCGACGACCGCGAAGCCTCGCGCTTCATCGTGCCTGCCATCGTCGATCGTGATCCCGTGCTGGTGGCAATCTCGACCGGCGGCGCGGCGCCGGTGTTGGCGCGCCGCCTGCGCGAGCGACTCGAAGCACTGATCCCCGTGAGAATCGGCCAGTTGGCATCGTGGCTGCAGACGCTGCGCGACGCTGCGCGCCAGAAACTGCGCGACACCGACGAACGGCGGCGATTTTTCGAGACGCTGGTGGATGGACCCGCGGGCCGTCGATTTATCGACGGCGATAATCAGGGCGCGCAGCGTATAGCACAGCAGCTGCTGGCAACGACCTCCGCCGCACCCCGCGCCGTCGGCGAGGTGACCCTGGTGGGCGCGGGGCCCGGAGATCCGGAACTTTTAACCCTGAAGGCGCTGCGCGCGCTGCAGGACGCCGACGTGATTCTGCACGATCGGCTGGTGCCTGCCGCGGTGCTCGAGTTCGCGCGCCGCGATGCGCTGCGAATCTGCGTAGGCAAAGCCGCCGGCAATGTGGGCAGCACGCAGCAGGAGATCAACGCCTTGCTGATCGAGCATGCCCGCCAGGGCAGACGCGTCGTGCGCCTCAAGGGCGGTGATCCCTTCATTTTCGGACGCGGCGGGGAAGAACTGCAGGCGCTCGCGGCGGCACATATCGATTATTCGGTGGTGCCGGGCATCAGCGCAGGCCTGGGCTGTGCAGCCTATGCG
>JANYIY010000447.1 GCA_025358615.1 Gammaproteobacteria bacterium
CGGTGCGGTGGAACTCGAGCCGCGCTTAGGGAAACCCGGCGCGCGCGCCTTCGAAGTGTTCCTCAAGTGCTTCGAGCGCGGTGTGATGGTGCGGCAGACCGGCGACACCATCGCCGCGTCACCGCCGCTGATCATCGAATCAAAGCAAATCGCGCACCTCGTCGAGACGCTGGCGGCGGTGATTCGCGAAACGGCCTAAGGGCGGCGTGCTTCGAAAATCGAGTACCACTTCTTGCAGGGCTCGACGACTTCCCATATGCCCTCGAAGCCGGCGGGCACCACGAACGCATCGCCCGCGCGCAGTTCGTGCTTCTCGCCCGTCACGGACTCCAGCCGAATCCGGCCTTCGACGAGCACGCAGAATTCATGCTCGGTGTAACGCACGCGCCACTTGCCGGCGGTACTGGTCCACATGCCGCAAAAGAATTGCTGGCTCGGCTCGCCGTATTGATTCGACACCCGCGCCCGCGGGATGCCGGAGAGAATATTCTCGGGTGCAGGATTGGCAGACTCTCCGGTCTGCAGTCGGTCAAGGACTGTGATCTTGGGGTGCTCACTCATACCCTATCCTAGGCTGCGGGTACCGGAGGAAACAAGAGCGGCCCGGAGCTTAAGCACTCCGGGCCGCATTGGCCTCGTTGGTTGGCGCGGTAGCGCGCTTTTCCGCAGGGCTCACTCCTTCTCGTTCACCTGAGCGACTGCCGCCCCCTCCTGCGCTTGCAGCGTCAAGCGCACCCGGCGCTCGAGGGCGTAGCCGTCGTTGTCGGCGGCAACGCTCTGGCTCTTGCCGTAGGCATTGACTTCGAGCACCTCGTCGCTGATCCCCGCCGCAAGGAACAGGTCGCGCACGGCGTTGGCACGATCCTCCGACAGCTTCAGGTTGGTGTCGACCGAACCGCGCGGGTCGGCATAGCCGTCGACCCGCACTTTAAGCTCCGGAGACTTGGCAACCGCCTGCGCCAACACCTGAATCTGGTGCGCAATCTCCGGCGTGATCTCGGCGCTGCCGGTGCGAAACAGCACATCGCCCTGCAGCCCATCGAGAACCTCGCTGGCATCCTGCTTGGAATTTTGCACGGACTGCACCTTGTGAGTCAGATCCTCGAGGCGTGCGGATAGATTGCGATTGGCCTCGGTCAGCTGGTTCTTTTCGCTCAGCAGCGCGGATTTTTCCGTCTCTAGTTCGGTTTTGTCGGTCTGCAGCACCATCACCGTCGCCTCCGCCTGGGTCGCGTCGCCGGCGCGGTGCACCCGGTTGCCGAGCCACGTGCCAAGCCCCGCTCCGATGAATGCGCCTACTGGACCTGCGGCAAATCCACCAATTACCGCTCCGGTCACGAAACCCACCGGTTCGTGCGGCGTCGCCGGCTTGAGGGTGGCCGCTTGCGCCTCGCCCGCCAAGGCCAGCGCGCTCATGCTCAATAACCCAATTGTCCCAACAGCCTTGGAAAATGCAGTATTCATAACAGCTCCTCGCTCTTCAGTTCGCCGAGAGGCGACGACCGCCGCCTCATGGGAGCTATTACGGTCCTGTATTCGGGCATCGGACCGGCCGACTTAGGGCAAAAGATGGCGAAGCGGCGACCAATTCGGCAAGCGTACGTCGCCGGCCTTGGGGTTAGGCTTTGAGGGAGAACGGGGTGAAATTCGTGTCCGTGTCGTAGTAATCCTCGTTTTCTGCCTTCTTCAGGAAGGCCACGACACGATAGGTGATCGGCGTGGCAAGAAACTCCCAGCCGCTCTTCAATGCATATTGGGTGAACATGATGGCGATCAGATGCGACGGCGGCATGTGGCCATAGAAGGCCACCGTATAGAAGATCACCGAATCGACCAGCTCGCCGCACAGGGTGGAACCGACGATGCGGGTCCACAGCCAGCGCCCTTGGGTCCAGATCTTCATCTTGGCGAGCACATAGCTGTTGACGAACGTGCCGCACAAAAACGCCAAGATCGAGGCCAACACGATTCGCGGCGTATTGCCGAATATGGCGTCCACGGCCGGCTGGGTGACCAACGACCGTTCCGAGGGCGGCAGGTGCACCACCACGGCCGCCATCAGCGAGGCGAAAGCCAGCGCGGCAAACCCCGCCCAGACCACGCGGCGGTCGCGCCCATACCCATACACCTCGGTCAGAATGTCGCCGAAGATGTATGAAATGGGAAAGAACAGCACTCCGGCGAGAAAGGTGACAGTGCCGAAAATAGGCACCTGAATCGACGCTTCCTTGGCAGGACCGATCAGATTCGAGCACAGCAGAACACAGACATAGGCGGCCATCACAAAATCGTAGTAACGGTATTGACGATTCGCCGATTTCGAAGTCATTGTCCTGGGTCTCGGGTATGGGCGCGTGTGCGTGAGGACCCCGATGATATGTCACGCAGACTACCCAGCTGTCGCATTTTGGCGAAGAGCATCACAGCAGACGGGGTGCTTGTACGGTAGATATACAAGCTCACACCCCAAGTAGCGGATCTATGGAGCACGGCAAACCCTACAGCGCGACAGATGGTCCGCGCGTCGATTACGATGCCGTCTGCCAGAAGGTACGCACCGCCGTCGAACCCGCGCGGGTCTATGCCGTATCGCTGCATGATGAGCGCGGCGACGTACTGTGGCTGAGCGAAAGCACCATGGGCCCGGACGAACACAACGCGGTCCGCGAAGCCATCGAAGCCTTCGCCGACCCAGCGGGTCCGCCGGTGCGGGTACACGATTTGGGCGACTCGCGTTCTGCCGTGCTGCTGCGTGCGGTCAGCGGCAAGCGAGCCATGGTCGGCGCCATCATGATCGTCATGGACGCCCGGGTGGTTAAGCAAGACGCTCGCGGCGCGCTCAAGGTGATGACTCCGAAACTGCAGCGCGCGCTCGAGGATTTTGCGCATATGCGGCCGGACAAAGCGCCCCCGGCGCCGGCGCGGGCCCAAACGAACGCCCCCCTCACCCTAGCGGAGCCGCCCGCCGCGGCAAGGAACGCCTTGCCGGCAGCGCCACGCAGCCCCCCCGCGCCGGCTGCGCGCCTCCCAACTGCGATCGCCGCAGTGGCCCCCGCGCCTGCGCGGCCGGTGCCCCAGGCACCGAACACCCCGGGCATGAGCCGCGTGCGTCCCCAGGCTGCAGTAACGCCGGAAATCGATCGTCTGCACGCGGCGCTGCGCCGCAGTCCCATCGCGCTGCACGTGCAGCGGCTGATGCCGCTGACGAAGGGCAGCCATCTGAAGCGTTACGAAGTGCTGCTGCGCTCCAAGTCCGATGTGGCGCCGAATGCGGCCCCACACGCCATGTTGAAAGCCGCAGTCGAGAACGGCCTCGGCTCCATGATTGACCGCCGCGTCATCACCGAGCTCATCGGATTCTTGGTCCGTCACCCCGACATTTGGAAAACAACCGCCGTCCAGTTTTCCGTCAATCTCACCACCACCGCCCTGCACGACGAGCATTTCATCAAATTCGTGGAGCTGTGCCTGGCGAAATCGCATCTGCCGACAGGCATGATTGCCTTTGAAGTCGATACCGCGACCGCGGTCAAGCTGGCAGACAAAATGCCCGAGGTTGCTGCGGCCTTGCATCGGCTGGGCTGCCCAATAGTGCTCGACGATTTCTCGTTGAAGACTGAGTGCTTCGCCCTGCTGCGCCTGCCCGGAGTCCGCTACGTCAAGCTCGCGCCGGAAATAACTGCCAAGATGCGCACCGACAAGTTGTCGCAAGCGGCCATTACTGCCGTGGTGCAAATGGCCCGCGTGCTCGGCATGCATACCGTGGCCAAGCGCACCGAGAACACGGCGGCACAGGAATGGCTGACGGCACTAGGAGTCGATTTCATACAATCGAATTCCATGTCGCCACCGCTGCCGATCGAATCCCTGTCAAAGACACCGCAGTCGACGAGACCGCCGCTGCCAACCGTTTAGTCTCGGGTCTGCGAAAGCCGGGCCGCGTTGCCGCTCCAGCCGCCGCCGAGCGCCTTTACCAGGTACACTGCCGTGGCGAACTGTTGGCCATGCACCTGCACGGCCTGCCGCTGATTGCCCAGCAGCGTCTGTTGCGCCGTGATCATCTCGAGATAGGTATCTACCCCACCCTTGTAGCGCATGGTCGCAATGTCGAAGGCGTCTTGGGCACTCTTGACGCTGGCATCCGCCTGGGTCACGGCCCTGTCCAACGAGGCCAAGCCGGTGATTCCATTTTCCACCTCTTCCATGGCGGTAAGCACCGTCTGCCGGTAGCTAGCCACCGCCGCGTCATAGTCCGCCGTGGCGATCCGCACATTCGCGCGGGTCTACCCGGCATCGAACAGCGTCTGCGTTGCGGACAGGCCGATGGACCACAAGCGGCTGGGCGCAGCGAACAGGGTAGCCAATGTATTGCTCTGCCAGCCGGCGTTCGGCTCGCCGACGCCTGAGCCTAGGATGATGCTGGGGTAGTAGGCGGCGCGAGCCACACCGATACGTGCGTTAGCGGCGGCCATGGAGCGCTCCGCCGCAGCTACATCCGGACGGCGCTGCAATAAGTCCGAAGGCAAGCCCAGCGGGATCGCCGGCAGCGACGCGATCGCCGGCCCCGCGGCGAGCGCAAAGCTCGGCGCCGGGGTACCCACCAAGGTGGCAATCGCGTGTTCGAATTGCGCCCGCTGGTTGGCCAGAAGTTCCAACTGGCTGGCACTCGAATCCACCAAGGCCTGCTGCTGCGCCAAGTCGAGGCCCGTGGCGAATCCCAAATCGTGGCGCGAAGCGATAAAACGCAGGGCGTCGCGCTGCAAATCCAAACTGTGGCGAAGCACGGCGATTTCCATGTCAAGCTCGCGCAACGCGAAATAGTCGCTGACGAGTTGCGCCGTTAAGATCAGGCGCGTGTTCTCGAAATCCGCTTCGGCCTGCTGCGCCGAGGCGCGCGCGCCCTCCACGTCGCGGCGCACGCGGCCGAACAGGTCGGCTTCGTAGTTGACAGTGCCTGCCAGCGCGAAATTGTTTTGCCCGGTGGATTGGTTCGCTTGCCCATACTGGCTGAGCGGGCGGTTCGCGGAGGTTTTACTGCGAGCGGCGGTGGTGGACAAACCTACCCAGGGATACAAATCCGCGCGCGCGACAGTCACCTGATCGCGCGCCTGTTCGAGCCGCAGGGCGGCGACGCGCAAATCTTGATTGCCGGCGAGTGCGCGCTCGACCAGCGGGTTCAAAGCGTCGTCCTGGAACAATTGCCACCAATCGCCCTTGAGCGCCGAATCATTCGGCGCCGCCTCGTGCCAGGGCGAATCGGGTTGCCAGGCAGGTGGCACCTGCGCCTCGGGTTTGTGGTAGTCGGGGCCGACCGCGCAACCCGCGGCAACCGCAAGGGCGCCCCACCAGGGCGCCCTTGCCCAACACAGGATCGCGCGCGGTCTTGCGGTGCTCCTCACTTAGTGCCCCTGCGTCAAAGCCGCCGGCAAGGTCACCACATCGCCGTCGGCGAGCGAGTCCGCCGGATTCAACACGATACGATCGTTGGCGCTGAGGCCGCGAAGGACTTCCACGCTGGTGCCGAAGTCCGTGCCCAATTTCACCAACGCCAAGTGCACTCGGCCGCCGGAGTCCACCAGCACGACGTGGGTTCCCTCGGGCCGAAACAGCAGCACATTGGTGGGCACGACCAAGGCTTCCTTGTCCACATTGATCGGCAGCGTCACCTGCACGTACGAGCCTGCGATCAGCGTACCCGTGGGATTGGGCACCTGTATTTCAACTTGCATGGTGCGAGTAGCAGAATCGATGGCGCGCGCCGTGCGCGCAACGCTGCCGCGAAATTGCTGGCCTGCGCGTTCCGCCAAGGTGACGGCTACCGCGTCGCCAATGTTGATCTGTTGCGCGTATGCCTGCGGCACATAGACGTACAGACGCAACGGGTCGACCTGCGCCACGGCAAACAGCGCCCGCCCCGTGCCACCATTGCCGGCATTGACGAGGTCGCCGACATCGACATTGCGCCGGGTCACCACGCCGTCGAAGGGCGCGACCACCTGGTTGAAGCCCTGCAGCTTTTGCAGTCGACCCACATTGGCATCGGCCGCAGCAAGATTGGCTGCCGCCTGATGGTAGGCGCTCAAGCGCTCGTCCAAGTCCTGTTGCGTCACCGCATCTTTGTCGCGCAGCGCGGCCCATCGATCGGCAGTGCTCTTCGCCAAACCGGCACTCGCCGCGGCCTGCTTCGCCATGGAAACCGACTGGGACAATTCCTGGTCGATCTCCGGCGCGGTGATTTCGGCCAGCAGCTCACCCTTTTTTACCGAGCTGCCGATGTCCTTTAGCCAACGCACGACATAGCCGTTGCTGCGCGCATACACCGTCGATTCGATAGCTCCTTGCAGCGTTCCCGGCAAGGTCAGGGGCTGCCCCTCACCCCCCACTTTCGGGGTGATGGTGGTTACGTATTTTCTTGCGTGCAGCGCCGTCGACGTTGCCAACGCGCTCGCCTGAAAACTGCGCAGTACGAGCACGAAGACGGCTCCGAGCAACAGCGCGCCGACAATTCCTCCGACGACGAGTTTGGTGCGTTTCAACACCGTGGCTGTTTCATTATCCGACATATCAGGTGCTTCCTTCGGCGAGCGGGGACGCCGCGTTCGAACGGCGTTCGCGGCGCCGCTCGAGACGGCCATGAGTGCCGGCAAATATCACGGGCACGAAGAACAGGGTGGAAACCGTAGCAAACAGCAGTCCGCCGATCACCGCCCGGCCCAGTGGCGCATTTTGTTCAGCCCCTTCGCCGAGGCCCAAGGCCATGGGGATCATACCGATGATCATCGCCAATGCCGTCATCAGGACCGGGCGTATCCGGGTCGCCCCCGCATCGAGGGCGGCCTTGAGCGGATCCAGCCCCTCACCCATGCGCTGCCGCGCAAATGAAACCACCAGAATGCTGTTGGCGGTGGCAACCCCCATAGTCATGATGGCGCCGGTCAGCGCCGGTACACTCAATGTCGTTCCGGTCAGGAACAGCATCCAGCAGATTCCGGCAAGCGCGGCCGGCAGCGCGGTGATGATGATGAAGGCGTCCACCCAGGACTGGAAGTTGACGACGATCAACAAGTACACCATCACCACCGCCATCACCAGGCCCACCCCCAATTCGACGAAGGAAGATTTCATGGTTTCCGTCTGTCCGCGAATGTCGACGCTTACGCCGCGCGGTAAGTGCGGCTTCAGCTGCGCCACCAGGCGTCGCATATCCTGCGAAATGCCGCCCATGTCGCGGCCTTGCGCGCTGGAGTAGATGTCGATGGTCGGGGCCAGGTTGAAGCGCGAATCAACCGCTTCCTGAACGGAGGGAGAGACGCTGACGAGATTGCTGAGCAGCTGCGGCGCCGTGCCGGCGGCGGCCGAAGCCGCGCGAACCGGCGTGCGCAGCAGCGCGTCCAGGCTATCGACCGCGTACTGCGGCGATTGTATCGACAAGTTGTAGACCACGCCGTTTGCCGGACTCAGCCAGAAGGCCGGCGCAGTGGTGCTAGTGCCCGCCGTCGACACCAACAGGTCGGTGGTCACGTCGCTGGGCGTCAAGCCCAATTGCTGCAGCTGGGTGCGATCCATGGCAAGCGACACAGTGGGCTGATCGAGGCGCTGATGAATGTGAGTATCGACCGTGCCCGGAATCATCTGGATCTGCTTCATCAGCTTCGCGGCAATGGCATAGTCGGCGTGCAAATCGGCGCCGGTAACCTTCACGTCGATGGCTGACGGCAATCCGAAATTCAATATCTGCGTCACCATATCGGCGGGTTGGAAGAAAAACTCCACTCCGGGAAATCGACGCGGTAATTCGCGCCGCATCTCCTCCATGTACTGTTCCGTCGGCCGGTGTCCTGCATTGAGCGAGACTTGAATCTCGCCGTCGTGGCTGCCGAAGGTCCCGGCATTGCTATAGGTTTTGTTTATACCGCTGACTGCGACGCCGAGATTGTCGAGAACCGTACCGAGATCTGCCGGCCGCACGATGCTGCGAATGACGTTCTCCACCTGATCGGCGACTCGCGCCGTCTCCTCGATGCGCGTGCCGGTCGGCAGGCGCATATGCAGGCGTATTTGGCCGCCGTCGACACTGGGGAAGAAGTCGCACCCGAGGATGAACACCAGGCAGCAGGACAAGGCGCAAAACCCCAAGAAGACTCCCGCGAACAAGCGGCGGTGCGCCAAGATCTCCGCGAGAATGATGGAATAGGCACCGCGAATCTTCTCGAAGCGGGCGTCGAAGCTGCGATACATGCGTTGCAGCAGGCTGCGGCTGGAGTTCGCCTCTGCGGGCGCGTGATCCATCATCATCATGACCAGCGTGGGCACCAAGGTACGCGATAGCACGTACGACGCCAGCATCGCGAACACCACGGCTTCCGCCAGCGGCGCGAACAAGTAGCGGGCAACTCCCGTGAGAAAGAACATCGGCACGAAGACGATGCAGATGCACAGCGTGGACACCAAGGCCGGAACCGCGATTTCGCCGGCGCCCTCTAAAATGGCTTTGTGCAGGTCCGAACCTAAATGCCGATGACGCTCGATGTTTTCGATTGTCACTGTGGCGTCGTCGACCAAAATTCCCACCGCCAGCGCAAGGCCGCCCAAGGTCATGATATTCAGTGTTTCCCCTATCAAATACAGCGCAATGATTGAGGATAGGATCGACAGGGGAATCGAGATGGCGATGATGCAGGTGCTGCGCCAATTGCCGAGAAACAGCAATATCAGTGCCGCGGTGAGACAGGCCGCAATCAGCGCCTCGCGCACCACGCCGCCAATGGCCGCACGCACGAAGCCCGACTGATCGAACAGCGGAGTGATCTTCAGGTCCTTGGGCAGGATCTGCGCGACCACCGGCAGTTGCGCCAGCAGCGTGCTCACTATATCCAGCGTCGATGAGCCGCCGTTCTTGAGCACGGAAACCAGGACGCCGCGTTCGCCGTTCTGTCGCACCACGTTGGTCTGCGGCGAGAATCCGTCGCGCACGTGCGCCACTTCGGCGAGATAGGTGGTAGCGCCGTTGCGGGTCAGGACCGGAATATTGTTGAGCCCCGCGATGGTGTCCGGCGAGCCATTCATTGCCAGCGTAAACTCGGTCGCACCGATCTTGGCGGTGCCGGACGGCAGCACCAGGTTCTGAGCACTGACCGCATTGACCACGTCGTTCGGCGTCAACCCCTTGGCCACCAAGGCATTGGTATCGAGATCCACGGAGATCACGCGTTGCTTGCCGCCGAAGGGCCAGGGCACGGCGACCCCCGGAATGGTCACCAGCCGCGGACGTAGGAAATTTACCGCGGAATCAAACACTGCCTGCTCGGTCATGGTGGGGCTGGATAGACCCAGCTGGATCACGGGAATTGCCGAAGCCGAATACTTGATCACCAGCGGCGGCAATATGCCGGGCGGCAATTGACGCAATTGTTGATTTTCGATGGCAACTATCTGGGAAATAGCCGTCGGAATGTTGGCATTCGGCTGGAAGAAGACTTTGGTGATTGCGAAACCGGCCAAAGACTCCGATTCGATGTGCTCGATGTCATTGACCGTGGTGGTGAGGCTGCGCTCGGTGGTCGCGGCAATGCGTTGGCCGGTTTCCTGGGCCGACAGGCCGCCATAGGTCCAGACGATGCTGATGACCGGAATATTGATTTCCGGAAATATGTCGGTGGACATCTTCAGCAACACGAGGGGTGTTGCGAGGAGGATCAGCAGCGCCATCACTAGAAACGTGTACGGCCGCCGCAGCGCAACTTCGACAATCCACATTGGCTAAACAACCTCAACGTACACGGCGCGCGGCACAGCACAGGTCGCGCGGCGCAACTCAATTCCGAGGATGGGTGGGAGCACGATCGACAATTCAACTACCCTGCGGCCGACGTGGTTAACACCCGGTGGTCAATTTATTAAAGTCTGTTAATGATGATCGCCACGGCGCATCGTTGCGCGGGAATAGTCGCGTTCATTGCGTAGGAATAGGGGAATTGCTCAGCGAGAAAGTGTGAACTCCGTCACTCGCTCGCGCGTTTCCTCAGGCCAAATAACAGACAACACTTGCAAATCATTGGAAACTAAGCAAACTACCCGGGTCTGCAACGAGACGCCGGGGCCGGGCTAAGTGTTTTGTTAGTCCCATGAGGTTCGGTTCCGGTTCCCGTTAGACTTCCCCCATGACATTCACCGCACTGATAGTCGTATTGGCGTTGGCGGGAATCCTGTTCTTGATCCTCGCCGTACGCCGCTTACGCCGGCGCAGGCTGCTCGGCGGGGCATTGCACGGCGCCACCGCTCTCATATTCGTTTTGCTCAGTATTTGCACGCTGATGATTGCCGCCAATTTGCGCACCTACCAACGCTTGAGCTTTGAGCAGCCGGCCGGAGAGCTGCAATTGACCCGCACGGCGGACCGCGAGTACAACGCGGTTCTGACCTACCCCAGCGGCGAGCGCGCGAGCTTTGCACTACGCGGCGATGAATGGCAGGTCGACGCGCGCGTGCTCAAATGGCACGCCTTTGCCAATTTGGTCGGCTTCGACACCGCTTATCGACTGGAGCGCATCGGTGGCCGATATGCGCGTATCGAGGATGAGCGCGCCCAGGCACGCACTGTTTACTCCCTGAATCCGCCGCAGCGCATTGACCCCTGGGACCTGGTGCATCGCTATCATTCGTGGATGCCCTGGATGGACGCACTCTATGGCAGTGCCACCTACCTGCCGATGGCCGACGGTGCGCTGTACGAAATCAAGGTGTCGCAGAGCGGCCTGGTCGCACGTCCGCTGAACCAGGCCGCGCGCGACGCGGTGGGCAGCTGGCACTAGTGTTCGGTCGCATCGCGGGGGCGATCCCACACCGCAGCGACTCCCACGGAATTCGTCGGCTATAATGCGCTCTGCTCCACGCCGGCTTAGCACAGTGGTAGTGCAACGGTTTTGTAAACCGTAGGTCGGGGGTTCGAATCCCTCAGCCGGCATTTTCCGCGAACGGCTTCAAGTGATCCGCCATCGCCTTCTGGAAGGCGGGCCGCGCCTCGCAGCGCGCTTGATAGGCGTTGAGCGCCGGCCGCGCCGACACCATGTCGGTGTGTCGCAGCAGGCTCAGTACCGTGGTCATCATCAAATCCGCCGCGGTGAAGCGATCCTCCAAGTACTCGCGGCCGCCAATCCAGCTTTCAACCGCGTCGAGACGTTTCTCAGCCACCTGCACTGCCATCGGCCGGCGCGCGACAGCCCAGGGCTCGGCGGCATAGAAGAGATCGATGTCGACCACATTGCCGACGTGCGGCTCGACTGAGTTGAGTGCGGCGAAAATCCATGCCATGGTGCGTGCGCGTCCGTTGGCGTCCGCCGGCATCAACGCCTCCGAGCGCTCCGCGATGTGAATCACAATGGCGCCCGATTCGAATAATTTGAGGTCACCCGATTCGATGGCGGGAACCTGGCCGAAGGGCTGCAGCGCACGATAGGCGGCGGACTTCTGATCCGCGGGCCCGATCAGTTTTTCCTGATATGGGATTCCGGCCTCCTCGAGCGCCCATCTCACTCGAACGTCGCGCACCAGACCCTGCACAAAGGGAGGTACCCACCGAAATGCAGTCAAAGTAATCATTCGCGTCCTCCCGCTAAGAGCTTGAGGGCGGCGTTTGTCGCCGCAGCGTTGGCCTGCGTTTGCGCCCGCCCGTCAGTTTCGTAGCGATCGTGCCGCTTCATCCAGTCATTGAGGCTGCCGTTGTTTCGCTCATTGCGGCCATTGGGCACGACATCGAGCCAGTCATAAACGCCCAGGAAGACTTCGCCGCCGCGGGCGTACGTCGAATAAGTGTGGTAGATGCTGCCATCATCGTCCTTGTAGAAGACGCTGACCCCCGGAAGATCGTCGATCTTCGGATCCGGGCACTGGGTAAAATTATAGAACACATCCCCTTCGCGCCTGTCCTTGGCAAACGACACGTGATAGTCGAAGTTGAAATCGCTGTCGACGGAGGATACCCAGCAGAATTTCCAGCCCATCCTGCGCCGGTAGGCGTCGAGCTTCGCAAGCGGCCCACGCGAGACGGCGACGAAGCTCACATTGTTGTGCTCGATATGCTGCCGCGCCCCGTCGACGTGGTCGCACAGCAGCGAGCAGCCGGGACAGCCCTCGTTCCAGTCGGGGCCGAACATGAAGTGATAGACGATGAGTTGACTTCGTCCGTCGAACAAATCGCTCAACGTCACAGGCCCTGCATTGCCTTGAAAAACGTATTCCTTTTTGATCTGGACCCACGGCAGTTCCTGGCGTTTCCTCGCCAACCGGTCCCGCTCACGCGTCAGCGCCTTCTCCTCGGCCAGCAGCGCGCGACGGGCTTCTATCCACTGTTCTGCCGAAACTACCGCGTGTGTGGTCATCAGAGTCTCCTGTCCGCAACTAGAGAGAAATGCCGTTCGAGCTTGTTGAGCGCGCCGCTCCAGCCCTCCTCGTGGGTGAGGCGCGTATCCTCATCGTGGAGGCGCGAATGAGTCAACGTGAGCTCAGTGCCCTCCGCTATGGCCCAAAGGTCGATCTCGACCAGCGATTCACCAGGATTCTCGCCGTTTTCCCAGCGCCAGCTCATGGCTAACCGCTCCGGCCGTACAACCTCGCGGTATTCACCGCTGCTCTCATGTTCGAGGCCGTCTAGCGTGCGGAAGCGCACTCGGAATCGACCGCCGATCCGCACATCGGTCTCGGCGAGCAGTACGGGACCGTCATCCGGGCCCCACCAGCAGGCGATGCCTTCCGGCGTCGTGAGGGCGTCGAACACGATCGACGGCCGCGCGGCAATTCGGCGTACCAGTGTGAGACTTGTCATCGTCTGGTTTTCCTAGCTTCGGCCTCTTTGCGCTCTGCGTAGACCGCGAGCCGATCGAGGCTGGCGGACCAGAAACGCTCGTAGCGCTGCAGCCAATCCAGGGCCGCGCGCATGGGTTGCGGTGACAGCCGCACGGTCACCGTTCGTCCCACTTTTGATCGCGTAATGAGCCCGGCTTCATCGAGCACATCCAAGTGCTTCATGACCGCCGGTAGCTTGATCGCGAAGGGTTTGGCGAGTTCGCTCACCGAGGTGCCGTCCTCGCGTTCGAGCCGGGCGAGGATTGCGCGGCGTGTCGGATCGACCAGCGCGGCGAAGGTCCGATTGAGCTGCAAGTCATAGTTCACCATATAGTGAAGTGTTAAGCAGAATAGCGATGCTGTCAATCCCCCTGGATCAGACGCTCGAGCGCTTGCACGAGCATCTGGCGACCTCAGAGCGGGCTGCCATTTGAGGTCTTGTACCGTGCTGGTACAGTAGCTGCAAAAGTACGCTGGGGGACCGTGGTGAACAAAGACATCAACTTGAATATTGACTCGCTGGGTGGCAACCGCAAATTAGGTTCGTTACGGCGACCGGGAGTCCTTTGCTTTCTGTTGACGCTGGCCGCACTGCTCTCATTACCTGCGTGCGGCATTGACTCCGACAGCGCCGATGG
>JANYIY010000450.1 GCA_025358615.1 Gammaproteobacteria bacterium
CGGTAAAGCCATCGTAGGAAATCCCCAGAATTCCCACTTTGCCGTTGGATTCGGGGATGTTCTTGACCAGCCAATCGATGGTGTCGTAAGTGTCGGTCGCATGATCGACGTCGCTGGGATTGAGCGGCCCACGCAAGGGTCGTGTCATCACGTACCCGCCTTCCGAGCCGTGCTTGCCGCGCACATCCTGCATCACGCGAATGTAGCCGCCGTTGAGCACGGCATCGTCGGCGACGTCGTTGCTGTCGATGAGCGCGGACAGGTGCGCACTCACGCTCTTGGCGATGCGATCCGTCGCCCCGTAGGGAGTGCGCGACAGCAAGATCGGCGTGCGATGCGCGCCCCTCGGAATCAGGATGACGGTTTGCAGTTTGACGCCGTCGCGCATCGGAATCATGACTTCGCGTTTGACGTAGTCGAAGCTCTCGACTCGCGGCACGAACGCGAGCGGTGTTTCACTGGGGAGCGTGTCGGCGGCTGTCACCGGCGCTTGCATCGATAGAGACAATAGGCCGGCGGCGGCCAACAACAGTGCGGCGCGGCCGCGCTTCGCGCATGTGCGCCCCGCGTGTGCGCGCCAATGTTTCGTCGTCATCGTTATCTCCAGTTGGGGTACACCGCTAAGGGTCACTCGATCTCTGCTTACTTACGCGGTTCTAAGATTTAACCAAGCGTCCAGTTGATCGCGGCTGATTCCGAGACCGCCCATGCGTGAGACGTCCAAATGATCGAGCTCCGCCAGCACGTCTTGCTTGAACTTGTCCCGGTGCTGCGGTTGGACTTGATCCGTGATACGAGCCTCAATAAAACCCATCACTTCTGCAGGCGGCACCAGCGAGCGCACCAGTTCGGCCACGAGTGTACGACGCAAAGGCCGGTAAAGCGCGGCGATCTCATCGAACCCGACGACCTGGACGCTGGTGTCGAAGTGCAGACAGGAACGCCTGTACGCCCAGCAATATAGCTCCGCCAATGGTCGGGCATCGTTCAATTCATAGAAAACAATGGTTGCCTTTAAATAGTCGTCCTTACTGACATCGACGAAAGACTGCGGCACATAGTCCTGGGTGATGAGCGGAATGATCGATGCCAACCGAGCCGTGCGTTTGTTCACGTCTATAAATGCTTGAAGGTAAGCGATGTGGCCGAGGAGGAAAAAGCTTTGCTCGAAGGGATCGTCGATGCGGCGCGCCGTGTCGAGCACGCGATTCAAGAGCTGTGTCAGGCGTTCTTTTCCCTCGAGAGGCGCGTAGGTCGTGCCGGTCACGCCGATGCTGTCGCTGCGGATCTGCCCGGCCATTCCTGGTGCCACGAGGCTATCCGACAGCAGATAGTGCACCGTCCGAATCGTTTCTTCGGTGGGCATCAAGGAGCGAATGTTTTGCACCAGGAACCGGATTGCTTCTTTGTGGTTTAAGATCATGATGCGCTCCGCATCGAGCTTTCCTGGTGCGGACACGCCTTGAATCACGAGATGTTCGGTGTCGGCCAGGGTGTAGGTGTTGCCCTCCAGCCGAGCAGAGTTGTAGCTCAAATCAATGAGCAGGCGGTTATAGATTTTTTGGATGTAGGTGCCCGCTTGGCCGTAGAGCGGAGAGCGCTTACCTAGAGCATGCAACTGCGCGCGTTGCTCGTCGGTCAGGTAGGTGCTTTGATTGGGGACATAGCTTGCCACCCACTCTTCTGAATAAGTGACTGGGGACCTAGTATAGATGGGCGCGTCAATGCGCTTTAGGAGTTGCTCGCTCTCGTGCGAAAAGACGGGTTGGGTCGGCGTCGTGGAACCGTGGGCATGCGTACCGTCCGCCACCGCCGGCTGTCGCTGTTCATCATTTGGGGTTGGTTTCCAACGATAGCGTGTTCCCTTGCGGCTTCCGGAGCGTTCTATGACACCATCGTGCACCAGCTCGCCTAACCATCGGCGCAGCGTGCGATCCGGCACGTCAGCGATCGCTGTTTTGATTTCAGCCGGTGAGTTCCAGCGTTCCGCGCGCTGACTCAGGAGCTGAGCAATCGAGTGTTTATCGGCCATATATCGGCCACTATATCGGCCAATATCGACCCCGTCTAGGTATATCGGCCATATATCGGCCAAATTTGATGGGATAGCTCCCATTGTGGCCAAGCCCGCGGGCTTCCCCCTGTCCTTGCGACGATGGGTGGTAGGCGGCATGATCGTAGCGGGAGCCTTGGATTAAAAGTCGGCTTAACAATAAAAGTCGCTGCCGAAGGCTGGAATCGAGGGTGCAGGCTGGCGATTTTGAGAGGAGGCTTCAGCGCATGAGCAGTTTATCGGTCACGGTTTCGGATGGGGTTGCGACACTGGCGATTCAGCGTCCGGCAGTGAGCAACGCGATTGATATCACCATCATCCGCGCGATGCACTTGGCGCTCGACCAAATACAAAAAGGTGAGGGCGGTGCGCGCGCCGTCGTCATAACGGGCAGCAACGATGTGTTCTGCAGCGGCTTGGACCTGCACTCGGTCGATCTGAAAACTCAGGAAGCGCGGCAGCGGGCGCACTTCGAGATGCGCCGCTTCATGGATCCATTGATTCTGCGCCTGTCCGGATTTCGTTATCCCATCGTCGCGGCGGTCAATGGTGCAGCGGTGGGCGCGGGCATGAGTCTCGCGCTGGCCAGCGACATCATCGTCGCGGGCGACAACGCGTATTTCCTGCCGTCGTTTGCGCGTCTGGGCCTGGTGCCGGATGCGGGAATCACCTTCCATTTGGCGCGCCGCATCGGCGCCGGACGTTCACTGTCGTCGTTGATGCTCGCCGAGCGCATCGATGCCAAGACGGCCCTCGACTGGGGTCTGGCGTACGCCGTAGTGCCCGCTGCCGAGGTCGTGATGCGGGCGCAGACCGTGGCACATCGACTGGCCACCGGACCGTGCGCAGTGCTCGGCCAGATTCGTTCCTTGCATGCCTCGACATTCGACAATTCCCTGCAAGAGCAACTGCGTGCCGAACGCAGCGCGCAGGAGATGACGCTCGAGACGCATGATTGCGTGGAGGGTGTGCGTGCCTTCTTCGAGAAACGCGAGCCGAATTTCTCGGAGCACTAGCCGCTAGGGCTTGCTGGTGATGGCAATGCGAACCGCGGCGAGAGGCGCGTGATCGTCGAAGGGCTGTGAGGCTGGGTTTTGTGGAACGCCAAGTCGGCGCCACAGCAATTCAAGGTCGGGCGCGAGCGCCGTGCTCTTGGTTTCTCGATAGTGGTCCCGCAATACTTGCGTGCCCGTGGCGGCGTCACCGATCTGCAATACGTCGTCAATGTTGCGCTCGGCGCGATATCCGCCGGTTTGTCGCAAAATAGCCCGCAGCGCCGCTTGCAGCCCGACTCGATTGCCGGTCCGCTCCCGGATGGCCACGTCGGCTTGCAGGCAAAAAAGCGCCCCGCCCCAATAAGTCCGCGCCCAGCTTGAAGTGTCATCCATGCCGCCCTCTCCGGACTGCGACAGGCCCTTGGGCATCGATTGCCGGTACTCAGCCCAGACATCGGTGACTTCGCGATTGCCGAACTGCGCGCGCGCAACGCCTTCGACATAAGTGGCGAGTCCTTCCGCCAGCCAATTGTGGCGCCGCCCCAATTCAGGCAGGGCGAGATGCACCATCTCGTGAACCAACACCCAGTCATTCGCCAACTCGCCCGCGCTGACATCGTGTCCCACGATGATGTGAATGACCAGCCCCGAATCATTGGTCGTGCGCCCACCGCGCACGCCACCGCCCGCTGCCACCTGGATCCGCACCTGCACCACGGGCGCTGGAAAACCGCCATAGTAGGCTGCGACGATTCGCGCCGAGCGCTCGACCCAATCATTCAGCAGCTGCTGCGCAATGGAGTGCGCCGGGTCGTCGACCGAGACGCACAGCGTGGCGCCTTGAACGGTGATCTTCAAACTGGCACGTTCCGCGCAATCATGGGCTGTCACGGGATCGCCGGGGGCCGGTGCGGCCGTCGCCGAAGCGCCCGTCGCCGATGCGCCGGGTGCCGAAGCGACCCCACAGGCCGCAGCCAGGGCAAAGACTAGGCCGAGTGTGCGCGATGCAGGCATTGTCTCACTCCGCTAATGTCCAGAGGCCCGGTTCGGCAACAGCCGCCGATCAGACGCGCCCCTTCGGCATGCCAGAGCCGCGCCATTTCGGCGAAGGGCAGGGCGCCTGGCTCGCCGCACCATCGCTTGGACGAGGCGTCGTAAGACTCGCCCGAATTCGGGTAGATCACCAGCGGCGTGTCGGTTGCCCCGCGCAGATGGCGCAGCAGCGATGCGATGTGTTGCGGCGGGGTGCAGTTCACTCCGACCGCGGCGATCTGCGCAAAGCCGCGCAGCTGCGCCGCGCAGTCGGCGATGCTGTCGCCCTCCCAGGTTTGTGCGCCGTTACGGCAGGAAAAACTTATCCAGGCGGATAGCGTTGGAAACTCCTGTAGCAGCTGCGCGAGCACCAGCGCTTCGCGCAGGCAGGGAATGGTTTCGCACGCCAGCAGATCGGCGCCGGCCGCCGCCAAGACCTGCAAGCGCGGCCGATGAAAATCGGCCAGAGCGCCGTCGTCGAGCGCGTAATGGCCGCGATACTCGGAGCCGTCGGCCAACATGGCACCATAAGGGCCCACGGAAGCCGCAACCAGAGGCCGCAGCCGGTTGTCGCGATTGGCCGTATCCGACCAAAATTCCTCGCGTGCCGCAACGGCCAGCGCGACTGCGTCGCGCATCAGCTGCGCCGCAGCGAGGCGGTCGATGCCGCGGCGCGCGCAGGCTTCGAAGGTGGCCTGATAAGTGGCGCTGGTCGCCACGTCGGCGCCGGCGCGAAAGTAGTCAAGGTGCACTGCGCGGATCAGGTCCGGCCGCTCGATCAAGCACTTTGCGGACCAAAGTGGATCGTTGAGGTCCGCGCCGCGCAGTTGCAGTTCGGTGGCCAACGCACCGTCTAAAATCATGACCGGACGTTGCGCAAGAAAATTGTCGATTGGGTTGCGCATGATTGTTCGCGTAGGGCGCGAATTGCGATCATACTCCGCGGGGCATTCGCCGGCGGGTTCGTCAGGAACAACTATGCTTACCGCTCAAACCATCAAGAATCAGCATTCGGACATATTCACGTTTCTGCACGGTGACTTGGGGCTCGAGGCGAGCCATTGCCACATTCCGGAACAGGCCCTGTCGGGGAGCCTGGTCTATGTGAGCAATTTGGTGCAGCTTACGGAAGCAAGGCGCCACAAGCCTGCAATCATGATCGTGCCTGCGAAGATGAGCGGTTGCGTCGACATTCTGACGGACGCCGCTAGCTGCTGCTTCTCGGTGCAAAGCATCTCCATGGGCATGGCGGTGTTGCTGAAATACTTCGACCGCAAGCGCTATCGATTCACGCAATGGGGCGAACGACATCCCACCGCGGTGGTGCATCCGGACGCAGTCATCGGCGAACGCTGCTTTCTCGGGCCATACTGCGTGATCGGCGCGCACGCGGTCATCGGCGACGACACCATGATCGGTGCGCATACGGTGGTAGAAAATGATGCCAGGATCGGTGCGCGGACCATGCTGCACCCGCACGTATTCGTGGGCGCCGGCTGCCAAATCGGCGATGAGTGCGAGATTCATCCGCACACCAGCATCGGCAGCGACGGCTTCGGTTATGCGGTGGATATCGGCGGCAGGCCGCGAAAAATCGCGCATCTCGGCAATGTCGAAATCGGCGACGGCGTGGAAATCGGCAGCAACTGCGCCGTCGACCGCGCAACCCTGACCTCGACCTACATCCGCTCCGGTTCCAAGTTGGACAACATTTGCCATATCGCGCACAACTGCGACCTCGGCGAGAACGGCTTCTTCACGGCCGGCTTCATGATGGGCGGTTCGACCAAGATAGGCAGGCAATTCGTCACCGGAGGCAATTCCGTGGTGACCGCACATATTACGCTGGGAGACAATGTGGTCCTGGCGGGCAGATCCTCCGTCACGTGCGATGTGCCCGACGCCGGTTCGTACGGCGGCTATCCGCTACAGCCTCTGAAGGAGGCGATGAAGACCGCGGTCAACATCAGCCATTTGAATGACATTCGCAAGAATCTCACTCGCGTAATGAAGCATTTGCATCTTCTCGATAAGGTGCAAGCCGAAAGTCCCGACGCTTGAGGCTCAACACGGACAATGTGGCCGTGCCGATCGCGGTGCTGATCGCCGCGATGTTTTGCTTTCAACTCGGCGCCGTCATCGCCGAGGGCCTGTTCCCCATAGTCGGCGCCGCCGGCACTACGGCGTTGCGTATGTCGTTGGCGTCCATCATGTTGCTGGCCGTGTGGCGACCGTGGCGCATGCGCATGAATGCGCGCGAGATGCGGGTGGTGTTGTTCTACGGCCTGTCCTTGGGCTACATGAATTATTTTTTCTATCTGTCGCTGAGCACCATCCCGCTCGGCATCGCCGTCGCTTTGGAGTTCGCCGGGCCGCTGGCATTGGCAATGACGGCTTCGCGCCGCGCGCTCGATTTCCTGTGGATTCTAATGGCCGCAATCGGATTGCTGGCATTACTGCCGCACGGGTACGGATCGACGCCGCTGGATAGCGCGGGCGTCATCTACGGCCTGGCGGCCGGTGTATTTTGGGCTTTGTATATTCATTTCGGCCGCAAGGCGGGGGCCGCGCATGGTGGCCAGATCACCGCATTGGGCATGCTGATCGGTGCCATTGTGGTCGTGCCCATGGGCGTTGCCGAGGCCGGCGCCCGGATGTTCTCGCCGGCGATTCTGCCGGCCGCAATCGGCGTGGCGCTGCTGTCGAGCGCACTGCCGTATT
>JANYIY010000466.1 GCA_025358615.1 Gammaproteobacteria bacterium
GTCTGAGTGATGGCCGTGGTCTCGACCAGCGGCGCCTGAATGTCGACGAATTCGGGCGGCGGTACATAGGGCTTGATTTCTTCGAGCTTGGGCGGCGGTGGCGGCGGCTTGTCGACTTCCTTCTGCTTGTCAATCTGCGCAATTTCGACAGGCGGAATGATCGTCTGAATCAGTTTGCCCGCAAGACCCACATAAAACGCCCAGACGATGCCGACGTGAAGAATGATGACGGCAATGAAGGCGGCGCCCCGCCTGCCGGAAAATAACGATGGATCTTCGTATTTATACATAAGTCAATGCGACCCTACCCCTGAATCAATTCATCCTAGTTGCGCCGGTGCGCCGGTGCGCCGGTGCGCTTGCATTGCGCCCGTGACATGTCTCAAAGCCACGTTGCATTCCGCAACGTCGCTTCTTTCCTATCGGCGAGTAAAGAGCCTGACACATATCGCGCCTGAACTGCAAGCGCCACATCGCCCAAAGAATGGCCGTTCGAGCCAGCGCTACGACGACTTCGTGCCGCGCAACTCGACCTCGTCCAGATCGGTGACCGCGCCCAATGATGCACTGCTAACCTGTCTCGCATACTTTGCTAACGCACCACGGCGCGCATAGGGTTTAGGCGGCACCCAAGATTTACGCCGGCGCTTCAATTCCGCGGCGGCGACATGCAGGGTGATTTCACGATGCTGCGCATCAATCGTGATGCCATCGCCGGACTTAACCAAGGCCAGCGGGCCGCCGAGAGCGGCTTCGGGCGACAAATGCCCGACAACGAAGCCGTGGCTGCCGCCGGAAAACCGCCCATCGGTGATCAAAGCGACCTCCTGCCCGAGCCCCTTGCCCATGATGGCGCTGGTTGGGCTCAGCATTTCACGCATGCCAGGGCCGCCTTTCGGGCCCTCGTAGCGTATCACCACCACATCGCCTGACTTCACCTTACCGCTGAGAATTCCCTGCAATGCGCTTTCTTCCGAATTGAACACCCGCGCCCTGCCCTCGAAACGCAGCCCCTCCTTACCGGTAATTTTTGCAACGGCGCCTTGCGGAGCGAGATTGCCGTACAGCACCACCAGGTGACTGTCCTTCTTGATGGGATCGCTCAAAGGCCGCACGATGGTTTGGCCTTCTGCATAAGGTGCGACCTCGCGTAGATTCTCCGCCAGGGTGGCGCCGGTGACGGTGAGGCAATCGCCGTGCAGCAACCCCGCGTCCAGCAGAGTCTTCATCAACGGTTGGATGCCGCCGATGGCAACCAGGTCTGACATCGAATAGCGGCCGCTCGGACGCAGGTCCGCCAGTACGGGCGTGCGCTTGCCGATGCGCGTGAAATCATCGAGTGCAAGTTTGACATTGGCGGACGAGGCCATCGCCATCAAGTGCAGCACCGCATTCGTCGACCCGCCGAGCGCGATGACCACGGTAATGGCATTTTCAAATGCCCGTCGCGTCACGATATGTCGCGGCGTCAACCCCAACTTGATCAAATTCACGACTGCCGCGCCTGCGCGCGAGCAATCGTCCCGCTTATGTCCGGACACGGCCTCTTGGGCGGAGCTGTTCGGCAAACTCATGCCGAGGGCCTCGCTGGCGGAAGCCATGGTGTTGGCGGTGTACATGCCGGCACAGGATCCGGGTCCCGGAATCGCGCTGCGCTCGACGAATTTGAGCTGCTGCTCCGATACCGTGCCCTTGGCGTACCCCCCCACGGCCTCGAACACCGAGATGATGTCGCGTTTGTCGGTGCCAGGCCGGATCGTGCCGCCATAGACGAATACCGCAGGCCGGTCGAGGCGCACCAGAGCCATTAAGCACCCAGGGATATTCTTGTCGCAACCGCCGATCGCGACCACGCCGTCGAAGCCTTGGGCACCGACCACGGTTTCTATGGAATCGGCGATGACTTCACGCGACACCAGCGAGTAACGCATGCCCGGCGTACCCATGGAAATACCGTCGGAGACGGTAATGGTATTGAAGGTAATCGCCTTGGCTCCAGCAGCCTCCGCCCCTGCGGCGGCGAGCCGCGCCAGCTCGTCGATGTGCATATTGCAGGGCGTCAAGTTGCTCCAGGTCGATGCGATACCCACCTGCGGCTTCTCGAAATCAGCGTCGCCGAATCCGACGGCGCGCAGCATGGCCCGGCTGGGCGCCTGCTTGATGCCATCGACCACCAGGCGCGAATAGGGGCGTATATCGACG
>JANYIY010000490.1 GCA_025358615.1 Gammaproteobacteria bacterium
CACGCGCGCGCTTCATGCGCGTGGTGCCATGGGCGGCCATCGGGAGGGGGTTGTGGTATGTGCTGGCGGAGACATCGGCGGTGCTGGCCATTGTCGTCGTGGTCGATCATGGGCGCCACGCCCACGCCGTCGTCGAGCCCATGAATTCCACGTTCATCGGCATGGTGACGGGTTTGATTGCCGTCGCCTGCACCGGGTTCCTGGCGTCGGCCAGGCACCGCGAGAGCAGGTCGGGGCGGGCGGCGACCAAGGTGTTATTGCTGGCATTCGGCGTGCTCGCGCTCGGGGTTGGAACTCTTACTTGGGCGTTGACCGCACCTTAAGTCATGGACTTCGAAGCTATTTTTACCCTGCTGCTCGCTGTCACCGGCATCCTGCTGCTGGTCGATCACGCCATCCTGAAGGGTAGGCGTCAGCACGCTGCAAAAAGCCCGGTCGTTCCGGATCCACTGCCAATCCAGTACGCGCGCTCGTTCTTTCCGGTTATTTTGATTGTGCTGCTGGTTCGTGCGTTTGTATTTGAGCCATTTCGAATCCCGTCGGCGTCGATGATGCCGGGGCTGGTCGATGGAGACTTCATATTCGTCGAGAAATTCTCCTACGGGCTACGTGTCCCGGTAATCAATTCCAAGATACTGTCCACTGGCGAGCCGCACCGGGGGGATGTGATCGTGTTTCGGCTGCCCACCGATCCAGCCGTTCACTTCATCAAGCGCTTGATCGGTTTGCCGGGCGACCACATCGTCGTGCGTAACAACCAAGTGACCATCAACGGGACTTTGACGCCGATGCAGGCCGATGGATTTTATTCAGGAGGTTATGGCTTCACGGGCGCGGAGCTTGCGCTCGAGCGATTCGCCGCGGAACCGCATGTGATCATGTTGGCACAGAATCGCGACGCCAAGGATTTTGATACGGTGGTACCTGCCGGACACTATTTCTTCATGGGTGACAATCGCAACGACAGCGCCGATAGCCGATTCCCCTTGGTGGGGCTGGTGCCCGAACGGAACCTCGTTGGCCGCGCCGCCAGGATCTGGATGAACTGGCAAATCCCCGGTTGGCCGCACTGGCGGCGAATCGGTATGAAAATTCGCTGACGCGACGGCCTGCCACGACCCTCTCGCCGCACAAATCCGGCCGTCAAATTCCCGAACGTTACTCCTGCCGTCGCCAGCTCTGTGAGCGACCGAGCAGCGAGAAGCCTATGAATCCGCGCACGACCAGGACGCTGCCTTCGTTCTCCAGGTGAAATTTACAGCGATACACCGAACCGCTCTCGGGATCGAGAATGTCGCCGCCACCATACTCGCCGTCCCGCAATACCACGTTGCGTATGATTAGAAGTCCGATGATGGGTTGATTTTTGCGATCGTCCCTGCACACCGAACATACGCGTGTATTGGCGCCCGGCGTAAAGCTCTGTTCGATGCGTCCAAAATATTTTTCGTCTTGCAAATAGATCCGCACCAATGCGCGCGGCGTACCTGTCTTGTCGTCGAAGGTTTTCCACAGGCCCAGCGGCGACTGAGATCCAGCGACTTGCGCGGCGAGCGGCAGGCTCGTGAACAGCAGTGCGGCCAGGATGGCGGCAAATAACGCGAGGCCACTGCTGGGGCTACCACCCCACCGCTTGTCCGTCTTTGCGATGATCCGAAGCTCCATGGTAAACACCCTGAATCGGTTTCTCGGCTGCGCTCGCCGGTGGTTGATCGCCGGAACGAGTCGCACCGGTGACCGGCGTGAACGAGATCGCCTGATAGCCGCCCATATCGTCACCATTCGCGCGGACCACCGTGTGCCCGAGGGCCTCCAATTGTGTGCCCACCAAGCTATATAGGTTCGATTCCAACTGCAATGTGTTCGTCGCCTGGGAATGCGAGAAGCGAGCCGCATCGCTCGCGGCTTGGACATTGGCGCCGAGATCGAGCATGTTGATCAGCACCTGCACATGTCCTTGGGCCTGCTGCGAACCTCCCATGAGGCCAAATGCCGTCACCGGATGCCCGTCCTTCATCACAAATCCGGGCAGCAAGGTATGGAACGGCCGCTTGCCCGGAGCCACGAGATTTGGGCTGCGCGGATCCAGTGAGAATAAGGCGCCCCGGTCGTTCAGCACAAAGCCGTAGCCCGGCACCGTCACTCCAGAGCCGAAGGTATCGTAAATACTGTAGATG
>JANYIY010000007.1 GCA_025358615.1 Gammaproteobacteria bacterium
CATGGGTTTGCCGATATCGTAGGCGCCGCCCACTCCCTGTATCGGTTCCACGATCACCGCGGCCGTGTCGCGGTCCACGAATTGCTCGACGGCGGCGGGATTGTCGCGCGGCGCGAAACTCACATCGAAGGGGGTGCGCGGGAAGCCATACCACTTTTTGAGCGCGCCCCAGGTCACCGCGCCCGCAGCCGCGGTTCTGCCGTGGAAGCTCTGCTCGAGCGCCACGATTTTGTTGCGGCCCGTCAGCCTGAAGGCAAGCTTCAGCGCATTCTCGTTGGCTTCGGCGCCGCTGTTGATCCAAAACACAGTGTCCAACCCCAAGCCTACGAACTTTGTCAGGCGCGCAGCGGCGCGCTCGCGGATGACCATAGGCAGTGCATTGGTCTGGAAAGACATTTGCCGAGCCTGACGCTCGAGCGCGGCCAGCCAGCGTGGATGGCCGTACCCTAAGCCCGCGACCGCGTGGCCACCGTAGAAATCCAGATACTTGCGGCCATCGCGGGCGTGCAGCCATACGCCGTCGCCATGCGCCACTTCGATGGGATATTGCGCAAACACCTGTGCCAGATGGCTGGTGAGAGTTTGAGTCGTCGCAGTGGTGAGAGCGGTCGCCATGTTGCGTGCCTTAAGTCCAGCCGGGCGCAGGCGCCGTGAGCCCGGTGGCCTCGGCGAAACCCAGTAAGCGATTCATCCATTGAATGGCGCCGCCGGCGGCGCCTTTGTTTAGATTGTCGACCACTGACATGACCGCGATGGAATTGCCGTTGGTTACGGCACTTAGGTGCGCATAATTGCTGGTCGCCACGTCCTTGACGCGCGGCGCGGCATGGCCGACGCGTACGAAGGGGCAGTCCTTGTAGTAAGACTTGAGCGCCTGCAGGGCTTGCGGCGTGCCTAGCGGTTTCTTGAGGCTGGCTTGCACCGTGACATGGATGCCGCGAGCGAAGGGGCCTGAGTGCGGTACGAAATTAAGTTCGGCCTCTACCCCCGTGGCGAGCTTGGCGCAGGCGATGATCTCCGGCACATGCCGATGACTCAAGGCGCCGTAGCTGTACAGATCGCTGTGCCGATGCGGATGATGCGTGCCCTCGACGGGCTTGCGGCCGGAACCGGTACTGCCGGTGATGCCCGTGACGAATAGGCGCGTATCCGTCAGCCCGAGCGCCAGCAAGGGCACGGTGGCGAGCAGCGTGGCAGTCGCGAAACAGCCGGGATGCGCCACATGCGGAGTGGGCGACTTTTGCAGATGCTCCGGCAGGGCGCAGATGAATTCGCGAATGCGCGCCGGCGCGCCATGCGCATGCTTGTACACGGCCTCGTAGGCAGCGGCGCTGGAATAGCGAAAATCGGCCGAGATATCCACGCAGTGCACACGGGTGCCGGCGGCGGCCGCCGCCGTGAGCAGGCGGTCGATGATGGCGGCGGCCACGCCATGGGGCGCGGCGGAGAATAAGGCGCAGCGCGGTGAGTTGCGGATGAGCGCCTCGATCGCGTCGAGATTCGAGAATTTGAGATCGGGATAGGCACTGTGCAGGTGCGCAAAGGTGCCGGCCACCGGCGCACCGGGCTGGCTGTCGGAGAGAATGGCTGCCACCTTCAGCTGCGGATGTCCCGCGATCAGCCGCAGCAGCTCACCGGCGACATAGCCGGTGCCGCCGAGCACGATCGCGGGGGTGATCTCGTTCATTCGGCCGCCACCTTGGATTCGCGCACATGACCCAAGCCCAGCTTGGCGATGATGTGATCGCCGAGATCTGCCGGATTGCTGATGGCGTTGAATGCTTCGACGTTCATCTGCTCGCGAATGATCTCCACTCCCACGAGATTGTCGGTCGCCGGGCCGGTGACGGCGCAAGGTTCGATGCCGAAACGCTCGCGCAGTAATTTAACTCCGCCCCAGGCGGCGACCGGATCGTTGGCGGACAACACCACGGCCGTCAGCGCCGTCTTGATGTCGGGCTGACGCAGGATGGATTCCACGCCATAGGTTCCCAACAATCCGTCTCCCAATTCGAACACGATGACGTCGGGCTGGCCTGTCGCCATCTCCGTAAGCATGGTGCGGGTCAGGGCCGGACCGCACTTTGCCGTGGTGGTGATGATCCCTAAGTCGGTAAAAATCATGGTGCGACGCGCGCCTGAATCCTCGAACGCCAGGATGTCACGGCGCAGCGACACCCCGGTGGCTTTGAAGGCATCTACCACCAGTCCGCGGTGCCGCATGCGCGCGATGATGGCCGAGGCCGCCGCGGTCTTACCTGCTTCCATGCAGGTACCGGCGAGCGCCACTACGGGTACGCCGCGCACGTCGAGTGCGGCGTCGTAGTCCAACGCCTTGTAGCCTGCCTTGGCCGGCACACCAATGCGCTCTCCGAGGTACGGAAAGGTCAGCACGGCGCCCAGCACCTTGCAGTCGAAGGGCTTGCCCTTGTCCGGGGTCGCCGAATCGCAGATGCCGAGCACGCCGCCGATATTCAGCATTTGAATCACGTCGCCAGGCTTGAGCGAAGGCGGAATATGCCCCGAGTAGCCGAACAGGGCCTTGCGGTGTCCCAGTGCGCCCACCACGACGTCGCCGCGCGCCACCTTGGCCATGCGGCCGCTGGTCAGCTCGAGGGTGTTGTAAGTCGATTTATTGTTGAGGATTTCCACCACCACGACCATTCCCTCCTCGCAGGAAATGTCCATGGCGATGCGCAGCTCGTGCGACAGGCCGCAGGCCTGGGTCACTGAGGCGATTTTATCAACGACCACCGTGCGCATGCCGCTCATGACTTAGGCTCCTTGGCTGCGGCCGCATTGGCGCCGGCGCGCTTATAGAACACCCCGGTCAGGGCCAGCATTTTCGAATAGCCCAGCGCATCGGTCGGGGTCCATTCACCGGCGGATTCGCCGTAGACTCCCTTGGAGGCTGCCATCAACGAATACGGCGAGGTGACGCCTTCGACGAAAATCGAGCCCGGCCGGAACAGCACTTTGACCTCCCCGCTGACCCGCGCCTGCGATGATAGGAGCAGTGCTTCGATATCCCGGCACACCGGATCCTGGTGCTGGCCTTCGTGCACCAAGTCCCCATAGGGCTGCGCTACCGAGTCCTTGATGCGTGCCTGTTTGCCCGTCATCACCAGTTTTTCCAGTTCCCGGTGAGCCGTCAGCAGCACATCCGCCGCCGGCGCTTCAAACGCAACCCTTCCCTTGGTGCCGATCACGGTATCGCCCAAGTGAATGCCACGACCAATGCCGAAGGGACCGGCGAGGGCCTCCAGTTTCTCTATGATGGCGACGGGGGATAGGGCCGTGCCGTCGAGACTCGTCGGAATCCCCGCATCAAACCCCAGGGTGTGGCGTTCGGCGGCGCGCGCCAGTAGGCCGGCACCCGGTACGCCGGCCGCCGAATACGCGTTCTTCGACAGCACCCAGGCATCGTCAGGAATACTGCCTTCGGAAGTGAGTGTCTCCTTGCCGCCGATGGTGACACCCCACAGCCCGCGATTCACGGAGTAGGCCCCGCCGAAGGGTGGTATCGGCAAGCGATGATCTTCGAGATATTTGAGCTGCTCCGGCCGCTTGAAGGCGCGGTCACGCACCGGCGCAATTATTTCCAGATCCGGTGCCAAGGTTCGCAAAGCCACTTCGAAACGCACCTGATCGTTTCCCGCCGCCGTGCAGCCATGGGCGACCATCTGGGTTTTTAGTGACAATGCCATTTGTGCAATGGTCTGCGCCTGCAGGACTCGTTCTGCGCCCACGCACAACGGATACACGCCGCCGCGGCGCACATTGCCCATGATCAAGAACTTGAGCACCTGTTCGAAATAGGCGCTGCGCGCGTCAATCAGATGATGTTCGACGGCGCCCAACTGTGCCGAGCGCTCGGCCAGGGAACGAGCGGCCGCGGCATCGATGCCGCCGGTATCGACGGTGACCGTGATCACCGGCCGGCCATAAGTGTCCTTCAGCCAGGGCACACAGAAGGAGGTGTCGAGACCGCCGGAAAAAGCCAAGAGTATGGGCTCTGCGCCCTGCATTGCAGTCGATGTCATGGGTGTTAGCGTCCGAAAAGCGCGAGAAGGCGCAGCTTCAGCTTGCGCTGTTCGCGCGCGCCGGCCGTGGCAATGAATATGGTGTCATCGCCGGAGATGGTGCCGATGACCTCAGGCCATTGGGCGGTGTCGATGGCAACGGCCACGCTTTGTGCCGAGCCCACCGTGGTCTTGAGCACCGTCAGATTCGTGCCGGCAGTCAGGCGGGCGTTGACGAATTGCTTGAGCGATGAGAAATCATTCTTTGCTGGGACCGCCGTTTCCGGCAACACATAGCGATCGCCCATTTTGGCCACGCCCAGCTCGCGCAAATCCCGGCTGACGCTCGATTGAGTCGCCACGTGACCATGTTTGCGCAGCATGGCGACCAGCTCGGTTTGCCGCCCAACCGACTGCTCGCGGATGATTCTCGCGAGCACGGCGCGGCGCGCCGGAGCGCTGGAGTTGTCGACGTCAGAACGGAGCATCGGAAGACCTTGCATAAAGTTGCAGGCATCCTGCATAAAAATGCATGGCTTGTCAATGCGTTGCAGCGCGGTTTCTGCAGGCCTTGAATATCTGCGATACGCTCCCAGAGTTATGCAGAGTCCATCGCCAAAGTGAGCCTATGATTCCTTTTTCAATTCTCGACCTGTCGCCGGTGACCATGGGCGGCAACGCGGCGCAGTCACTGCACAATACCCTGGATCTGGCGCGGCACGCAGAGGGCTGGGGTTACCAGCGTTACTGGCTGGCGGAGCATCACAGCATGCCCGGGATTGCGAGCGCGGCCACCGCGGTGGTGATCGGCCACGTGGCGGCGGGAACCACCACCATCCGCGTCGGGGCGGGCGGCATCATGCTGCCGAATCATTCGCCACTGGTGATTGCCGAGCAATTCGGGACTTTGGAAAGCCTGTTTCCCGGGCGCATCGATCTGGGACTCGGCCGGGCGCCCGGTTCCGATCAGCTCACGGCGCAGGCCCTGCGCCGCAATCTGAACTCCGACCCGGAGCAGTTTCCGCAGGACGTCTTGGAATTGATGGGCTATCTCGAGCCCGCGCAACCCGGCCAGCGCGTAGTGGCCTACCCCGGTGTGGGCACGCAAGTGCCGATTTGGATCTTAGGTTCTAGCCTGTTCGGTGCGCAGGTGGCCGCGGCGCTGGGTCTGCCCTTCGCATTCGCTTCGCACTTCGCCCCGGCCATGATGATGCAGGCGCTCGAGATCTATCGCGCCAGGTTCCAGCCCTCGCAGCAGCTCGATCGCCCGTACGTCATGCTGGCATTCAATGTATTCGCCGCCGAATCCGACGCGCAGGCGCGATATCTATCCACGTCCATGCAGCAGGCCTTCGTCAATTTGCGCAGTGGCCGGCCGACCCAACTGCCGCCCCCTGTGCAAGGATTCGATGAGCAGCTGCCGCCGCCCGCGAGAGCATTGCTCGCCGATGTGCTCTCGTGCACCGCTGTCGGCTCGCCGCAAACGGTGCGCGGTGCGCTTGCCGCATTCATAGAGCGGACCAAGGCGGACGAGTTAATGATTACCTCGCAGATGTTCGATCACTCGGCGCGCTTGCGCTCCTACGAGATCGCCGCCGAGGTACGCAAGACCCTGAGTTAGGCAGCGATTCCGAGAAAGCTGCGCAGACGCGAGAGCTCCGCCTCGAGCCCGGTCCGAAACGCTGCCGCGCGTGGCGCGCGCCCGTCGACGTATCCGAAGGAACTCTGTAGACCGCCATCAATCACCGTGACATTGGCCCAGCCCAGTACGCGTTCGTGCCAAAGCAAGGGTAGGGCGTAGTAGCCGAGCTTGCGCTTCGGCGCGGGCGTGTAGGCCTCGAAGCGATAAGCCCAGCCCCAGAAGATCTCGAAGCGGCGCCGGTCCCAGACTATGGGGTCGAAGGGTGTGAGCAGGCGCACGCCCTCGTCGGGGCGCCAGCGGACCGAGGCCGGCCTCTCCGCCGACGGCCAGTACCAGTCGATCCCGTCGATACGCTCATGACCCAGGCGTTGTTGCGCTCGCGCCAATGCCTCGCCGCGCTGCGTCCGCCATTGCGGGGCGCCGCCGCACAACAGGCTGGCAAGGTGGCCTAAGCCGCTTGCCGGCAGCGGCGCATATTTTTGCACCACTACATCGAGCAGCGCATCCATGCGTGCACTGGCGCTGGCCGCACCGACAAGCGGCGCGGAGCGCAAATTCCCCACGGAGTGCGAGTTCACCAAGGACTGCGGGTTCCCCACGGGCTGCGGGTTTGCCGTGGACAGACGCGCGGCATATACCCGCGTTCCGCCTTCGCGCCGTGCCACGCGCAACAGGCCCCGGTAGTGCATGACATCGAGCAGCTGCGTGCTGGCGTTCGATGAGCCACCGAACCAATTGGTCACTTTGCCGTGCGCGAAATGCGCGTCCACGTCGCGCGGATGGACGGCGCCGCGGCTGCGGATGAAGTCCAGCACGGCCGCAGCCTAGGCCGCGCGCGCCGCCGTCTACACCGTCCGTGCCGTGCGCGGGTGCATCAATTCGTGAAGTGCCCGCGGCACATAGCCGTAGTTGACGAAGAAATCCTCTTCCAGCGGCAGCTTCGGATAGCGTCGCTCGAGATCGCCGGCGCGATAGTCCGTGACCCGATGGCGCAGCGTCAGATCTTGCGCGCGCGCGGGCGCACGAATGGGATCCGCTTGCACGAATCCGAGCTTGCTGATGGCCTTGCCAAGCGTGGTGGGTTTGAAAAGCGAGCGCGCAATGGCATAACGACGCAGATGATCGAGCGTGAGCGGCATGCGGCGATGATATTCTAGTGCCGATGCTGGAAACCATTGAAGTAGAAACTGCGACGCAGCCGACCGCGGCCGTGATCTGGCTGCATGGCCTCGGGGCCGACGGACATGATTTCGAAGCCATCGTTCCCGAGATCGTTCACCGTGGCGAACGCGCCTGGCGCTTTGTATTTCCGAACGCGCCGGTTCGCCCGGTGACCATCAACGGCGGCATGGCCATGCGCGCCTGGTACGACATCAAGGGCTTGGACCGCACGACCGTGGAGGACGTCGCCGGCTTTCGCGATACGGATCGCCTGGTACGGCAGCTGATCGCCCGCGAGGGTGAGCGCGGCATTGCCGCGAATCGCATTGTGCTCGCCGGCTTCTCGCAGGGCGGTGCCGTGTCTCTGTACACCGTGCCGCGCCTCGCGGAAGCCCTTGCGGGGGTGATGGCGCTGTCCTGTTACCTACCCGGGCGGGCGAGCTTTGCCGTCGAGCGTACGCCGGCCAACAATGCCACGCCGATATTCATGGCGCATGGCCAAGGCGACAATGTCCTGCCCTTGGGCTTAGGGATACAGTCGCGCGATTTCCTTAAAACTGAAGGATATGCGGTCGAATGGCATGACTATCCCATGGCACATGCGGTGTGCGCCGCCGAAATTGCCGACATTCGAAAATTCCTGTTCCGCGTTCTTCCATAACTGGTTCCTTACGCGCGGACCGCGGCGAGCGTGACAGGCTGGTTTTGCAGGACTAAGCTCACCGCCCACCGTTTTTGAGCGAGGCTTCGTATCGTGGCAACCTCCCAAGTACGCACAAAACAATCTGCTGCGGCGCAACGACTCGGAGCCGAGGCCAAGAAGGCTAGTGCACGTGCCGAGACGGCAAAGCAACAGCTGCGCCTGGCGAAAGCGCTGCTTAAGCGCGCGCGAAAAGTAGCGAAAGCCAGCAAAAAAGCGGCCAAACAGGCGCGAAAAAAGGCCAAAGTCGCCCGTGCCGCAGCGAAGGATAGCGCGCAGCAAGCGGTTAACTCGCGCAAGGCGGTTGGCGCGAAAGTGCGTGCCAAGGCGTCGCGCAAGAAGACATCGCGGATTAAGGCTAAGTCTAGGGTTAAGGCTAAAGCTAAAGCCAAGGCGCCCCGACGCACGACATCCCGAGCTAAGGCCGTTGCGCCCAAGGCGGTGCGGTCTAAGCTATCGAAGGCAGCACGGCGAGCAACCCGGCCCAAGCCTAAAGCTGTGGCGGTAGCGCTTGTGGCCGCTGCGCGGAAGCAGCGCAGAGCCGCGAAGCCGGTGCCGGCGCCGAAACGGGCCGCCGCACCGAAACCGAAATCGGCGGCGCTGCGGGCTCCCAACCGCACGCCAGAACTCCTCGGACTTGTGTCGCCACAGTCGGTGAGCAGGCTCGTGGATGGTGCTGTGGTCGCAGCCTAAGCTCAACGCTGCGGGATAAAGTGCAGTATACCGGGGAATAGCGTGCCGATGACCACGGCTAGGAATATGGATGCCAGAAATCCGATGACCTGACCGAGAAACCACAGGCCCAAAGCCTTGCGCGTGGCAAGGCCCTGTATTTCACTGAAGCCCATGACGATTAGCACGATGCTCCAGACCAGCAGCAGCACATAAGTCGCGAACTGCACGTGCAGCAAGAGGACGACGAAGCCCTCCACGTCGGCGCGCGGAGTTTCAAGGAACGCGGACTCTCCGGCCAGCAGCGCAGTCAGCACCCACAACACCACCGAGGCGGCCATGGGCACGCCCCCGTAGGCGAGCACATGGATCACTTGCGGGGTGGTTGCCTTTCCGCCCGCTCGAATACCTAGGCGCTGGTATATGACGCCCAGCAGGAACAGGCTTGCCACGCCCGCAATGGCCCCGACGGCAATAGAGTTGCCGAGAATTTCCTCGACGCTGCTATGAGCGCCGGCTCCTTGGGTCCGATACAGCGCCAAGAAGTTGCCGACGCCTTGAACGGCCGCCAGCAGGTAGTCGACGACGCCGATGGGCCGGGTCGCCATTTCGCGAAAAACAGCTCGGGGCCGTAACCAGACATCTTTCAGCGGGCGAATGGGTTCGGTTGGCAACACGGGAGCAGCCTACGCAATCCAAGTTGCCGACTCCAGCACCACACACAGATGACAGCGGACTTTTTCGGGACTACTCTCACGATGAGTTTCGTACGATCTCCAGGAGAAGAGTGATCATGGCAAAGAAGAGCAAGTCGAAGAAGCGTCCGGCGGCAAAGGCCAAGCGCCACGTCGCCAAGAAGAGCGTCGCGAAAAAGAAAACTCGCCCGGCGAAGGCTAAGGTGAAAGCCAAGGCGAAGAAGACCGGAGCAAAGAAGGTCGCGAAAAAGGCTGTAAAAGCTGCCCCTAAGAAGGCCAAGCCCAAGGCTAAAATCGTCGCCAAAAAGGCCGCGCCCAAGGCGAGGCCGGCACCGCGACCTGCCGCGCCGGCTCCGTCCGTAGCGCCGGTGGCAGAGACTCCGACGCTGCCTCCCAGTACAGAGCCGATGGCTTTTTAAAGAGTCGCCGCGGGTAAATTCAGGCGCGTAGCAGCCCTTGCAGGGGGCTGCGCGCCGCTACTGTCCGGGAAAATTCGGTGGGCGAGGGCTCGCGTATCGGCGTGCATATGCTCGTCGAGCACGGCCAGCCGCGCGGTGGTTGACCGTCTCCTACTGAGCCGGCCAGAGAAAGTGCAGGGCGAGCGCCAGGGCGATGATGGCGATGATGACATTGAGTGACACGCCGACCTGAGTCCAATACCCCGGGGGCACGACCGCCGGGTCCAAGTTCCTGGCGACTTGCCGGAATTGGCGTGCCGAAATCAGGGCAACCGCGGCACCCAGCAATAGCAGCAAGACTCCGATGGCCAACGAAAAGCTGCGCTGGGATCCCGATAGGGGCTGGTGCGCCACCATTTGCAGAAACAGGCCGAACCGCTCCACGACGAAGCCGAAGCCCATCAAGGCGATCGCGCTGCGTTGCCAGGCGAGCAGCGTGCGTTCGGCTGCGAAAAGGACACGGGGATCAGCGGTATAGGGCATTAACTGGCTCCTTATCGAAATTCTCGACCGATGTCAGTCAGGCAAATCTTACATATTCATAGGCAGAAGCCCGATCCCAGCGCCGGGACGCGTCCCGCACAATCCAGCCAATTTCAAGGAATCTGAACTATGGCATATGGTCCAGGCAAAATGCTCGCCAAAGTCGCGACAGGTCGATTGCGCGCCGTGCCTGAGCGCAGCGTGACCGGCAAGGCAAACGGTGAATGTCTAATCGGTACGCATCGCAGCGACGAGTACCTGATCCGCGATGGCGGCGATGAACAGATCAGCGGCGGGCACGGCGAGCTCGCCAGGCTACGCGCTACCAATGAGCGTTTGGTGCGCGAGCTCGAAGTTCTTCGCGCGCGCGAGTCGCAGGCCAAGCAGCTCGCCGATCGAGACGGGCTGACGGGGTTATACAATCGCCGGCGGACGTTGGAGCTTTTGGAATTGGCCATAGAACAAGCCGCGCGGCACGAGCATTGCGTCGGCTTACTTTTCATCGACCTGAACGGATTCAAGGGGATTAACGATGAATACGGGCACGCGGCGGGGGATAGGATCCTGACGACGGTGGCGACGCGTATCGCCGCGAGAGTGCGCAACAGCGATATTGTCTGCCGTTATGGCGGCGATGAATTTGTCGTCGTGTTGCCCAGCGTGCCGGATGCGGGGGCGGTCGAACAAGTGGCAGATGCCATACGCGAGCGAGTGTCCTTGCCTTGCTGGATACAAGGAAACGAGCAGCGATTGACCGCGGCGATCGGCCAGTCGATGTATCCCCACGACGGGCGAACGCCCGACGCGATCCTGCATGGAGCGGACCTCGCCATGTATAAGCTGAAAGCGAGATCGGCACGTCCGATAGTGACGCTGGGTAGTGTGCCTGAGCGGAGTCCGCGAAGGCGCCGCAATGACAAGTCTACGCCAGGTGCGGGCGGCAATTTCACCGGTGGTGATCTGTAGATAAGGGAGCTATCCTCTGGCTGCTCGCTGCGTCAACGATGCGGGCGGAAAGACGTTAGTTCACATATCAATTCCTACAACTCGTGGTTATCGTCATGAATCAGCGTAAGCGGTGGAGCGCGGGTTTGGCATCCGGTTTGGTGCTGTCGATGACTCTGGCAGGATGCGTGGTGGTTCCCGATCAGCGTCACGGCGCCGACGGCGTGGTGATGATTGCGCCGCCGGCACCGCGTGTGGAAGTCAGCGGCGTGGCACCTTCGCCGGGCTATGTATGGATTGGCGGCTATTGGAATTGGGTGAGCGGCAGGCACGATTGGGTCGGCGGCCACTGGGAAGCGCAACGTCCCGGGCGCCACTGGGTTGCTCACCAATGGGTACGTCAGGGTGACGGTTGGCGCTTGAAGCCCGGTCGCTGGGAGCGCGGCTAGCGGCGAGCGGTGCTGCCCCGGGAGTGCTTGGTGGCACCGGAATTGCTCAGTGGTGGTGCAGACTCCATGCGTCGGCGCCGGTCTTCGCGATCAACGCGCTGACGATGGCGATGAACGCCACACGCACGAATTTGCTGCCGTGCTTGACCGCCGTGTGTGCGCCCAGAACACTGCCTGCCGCATTGCACCCGCCCAAGGCAACGCCTAAGCCCCAGTTCACTTCGCCGTGCATGCCGAAGAGCAATAGTGCGCCGGCATTGGTGGCGACATTGATCGTGCGGGCACCCATCGAGGCATGTAAAAAATCGAAGCCATAGAATCGGATAAACAACAGCATCAAAAAGCTGCCGGTACCGGGCCCGAAAAATCCATCATATAGCCCAATACCGCCGATGGCCGCCAAAGCGAGACAAGCGCGGCGGCGCGAGAATGCGATGGGTGCGTGGTGCGCGCCCAGATCCTTGTGCCAGAGAACGTATATCAGCACCAGCGTCAGCATGACGGGGACCAAGGGTCGAAACAGCGACGGCGACACGGCGCTTACCAAACTTGCGCCGCCGAGTGCCGCGACAAATGCGACGGCGGCGGCAGGCAGGAGCACGCGCGCGGGGATGCGCACCACGCGCATGTAGCGCAGGACTGCGCCGGTCGTGCCGCAAATGCTGCCCAGCTTATTCGTGCCCAGCAGCACCGGAGGCAGGGTGGTTGGATAGCCCGCAAGCAGCGCCGGCAATTGAATCAAACCCCCGCCGCCCACGATGGCGTCGACGAAACCGGCAAAGAACGCGGCGCACAGCACCCAACCCAAAGTCGCAAAGCTACCGCCTAGCGCGATTGTGGCCAGGGCGCGCTCCCTTGCATGTCGCGCAGGCGCGCCTCTCCGCCCGCATCGAACCAGTGCTCGATCAGACGGAACGATATTGATTGCCGCGGCGGCAGCAATGCGCCATTGGCAGCGATGTCGGCACGCGTAAACCAGCGGGCATCCTCCAGTTCCTGATCATGCAGTCGCACCTCCGTGGTCAGTGCATGCGCGGTGAACCCGAGCATCAAGGACGCGGGAAAGGGCCATGGCTGCGATGAGTGGTATTCGATCCGATCGACTTCGATTCCCGTTTCCTCGAGAACTTCGCGCCGCACGGCGTCCTCGAGAGACTCTCCCGGCTCGACGAAGCCGGCAATGGTGGAATAGCGGCCGATCGGCCAGCTGGCTTGGCGTCCCAGCAGGGCCCGCTCACCTTCGCTGACCAACACGATAATGGCCGGATCTATGCGCGGAAACTGCTCATTGCGGCAGCTGGGCTCGCTGCATACCAGCACATGGCCGCTCTTGGCGGACACGGTCCTTGCGCCACACAGACCGCAGAAGCGGTGCCGTCGCCGCCAGGAAATGATGGCGCGCGCGTACCCCAGCAAGCCTGCCTCGTCGATCGGCAGCAGCGCGGCGACCACGCGCAAATCCTCGAAGCGGCTTCCCGCCGGCAATGGCGGCGCGTCCGGCGATTCGATCTCGTAGGTAAAGAAATTCGTATCGCCGTAGCGGCCCAAGAGGATCAAATCGGTATCGTTGCGCCGCTCGGGCGGTATGTGCGACAGCTCAACATACACGGCGCGCGGCGCACCGCCTTCGGCGATGAGATTGCGTGAATTCCACACCGGCACTGCGCGGCTGCGCTCATCGGCGAGCGCCGCGGCAAACCACCCCGGATCCTGCCGCAAATGGCCGGCGCGGTCCAAATACGGACCGGCGAAGATATTCCTCTGCTGCATTCCGCAATTCTAGCAGGGCGCGATGCAACTGATGACGACGGCGGCCGCCCCTGCCGCCGAGACCGCGGGGCCACAAGTGCCGCAGACCAGCTTGCGCCGGGACAGGAGGTCGCGCAGCCGCACGCCGCCACACATGTCGCAGCGCGCGATACCGACCTCGTCGCGGCGGGCGAGCGCGAGCAGCAGGAACCACGCATGTTCGAAGGAAATGCTGGCGGGCGCATGCAACTCCAGATAGGCCTCGTAAGCCCGGCACAGCAGCGTGCCGGACTCAAAGGATCCGACGCGGTAGTGTGGCTCGAGCCCCACATCCGCCCCGATCAAGAGCCCGTACATGACGTATAGGCTTGCCAGCTGTGCCGACTGAAAATTGAGCTCCGGACTTCTGAAGAAATAACCCGCCTGGCGCGGCGACTTGCCGCGATGCCTGAGCACCAGCCGTGCGTCGTGGTTCATCACGTAGCTGCGGTACAGCTTGCGAATGCGGTCATCGCTCAGGCCCGTCCATTGCCGAATGGTGAAGGTGCGGGCCTCGTGGCGGATCAATCGCAACGCCAGATCCAATCGCTGGCGGTCTCTCGTATAGCGGTCATCGGATACTCTCATGGTGGCCTCCCTGGCAATTTCGCGTGGTTTCAGCATCAAAAACAATTTGACAGAAATTAATCACAAAGTTAGTGTGGCTGCCAAGTAGTTTCTGTGCACGATTGCCGCTGTATTTACGGTGAAATGCGCAGGAGCCGCGTAAAACCCCGTTTGAAACATCGTTGGGAGACGGCTATGCAGGAAGCAATCGTCGGTAGTTGGGCGCAGGAATCACATTTATCGGTCGAATCCTTGGGGTCGCTGCACGACCTGAATCATCGTTTCTTGGATTTGGCCGCGGCGCGCGCCCAGGGATGGGCGGCGCCGGGCCACCCCGGCTTCTCGCCCGGCCTGGCCGGGCAGCTGGCGCCCTTATCCGAGGCACAGCGGCGGGCGGCGGCGGGGTGCCCCTATGCGTTGTTCGATCTGCGCTTTCAGGACGACGGACACTGGCGATCGCGCCTGCAGGACCCGCGAGCATGGTGTGTTGCCGATGAGGCGGTGAGCGACGACGAGACGGTCAGCTTCGTGCGCCTGGCGCTGTTCTATGCCTGGCACGTAGCCGCCGGCGCGGGTCTTGACGCCCAGTTGCAGCTGGGAATGTACGGCAACACCGCCGCCGCCTTCCGCCGCATCACCCTCAACCGTCTGCCGGCGTTGGTGGCGACCGAGGCCGCCCATCTTTCCGCGCGATGGAGCGAGTGCACCCCCTTCTGGAGCGCCCTGACCTCCGCGGCGCTGCGCGCCGACCCGCCCGGCTTGCGCCGGGTCCAGCTGTACGGGCTGCAGCTTGCGGCCGCGTCGCGATTGACTCATCACTGAACAACGGGCGCTGCATGGGCGTTGCGGGCGAGGCCCCGCGAGGTTTAGGTTACGCGGCTCCTATGCACGCCCTCGTCCTTCGCCAGCTCACCAAGACCTACAAGAACGGCATTAAAGCGCTCAAAGCCATCGATCTTAACGTCGATGAGGGCGACTTCTTCGCCTTGCTGGGACCCAACGGTGCCGGCAAGAGCACGGCGATCGGCATCGTTACGTCGCTGGTCAACAAGACCGGCGGCAGCGTCGAGGTATTCGGGCACGACATCGATCGCGAGCTCGAAGTGGCCAAATCCTGCATCGGGCTGGTGCCTCAGGAAATCAACTTCAACATGTTCGAGACCTGCTTCACCATCGTCGTGAATCAGGCGGGCTTCTACGGAATCCCGCGGCCGCTGGCCAAGCAGCGCGCGGAAAAATATCTCAAGCAACTGCAGCTCTGGGAGCGCCGCAATTCTATTGCGCGCTCGCTGTCCGGCGGCATGAAGCGTCGTCTGATGATTGCGCGTGCCCTGATGCATGAACCGAAGCTGCTGATATTGGATGAGCCCACCGCCGGTGTCGACATC
>JANYIY010000016.1 GCA_025358615.1 Gammaproteobacteria bacterium
CATGTCGAAATTCAGCAGGTGCGACCAGTTCAAGGGCGCAGGTCGGGTGCTTGCCAGGGCCGAGCTGGTGCCGCCCACGTGGATAGTGTGCCGGTGATGGCGGTCCAGCCGGTAATAAATAGCCGCTGCCAAGAAGCCCGCCACCGTGAAGCTCGCGCCCAGCCACAAGGGCGCCTGCCAACCACGTTCGTACAGCGGTTGGGCCCAGGCAGTCGAGGTGTCTACGGCATAGGAACCGACGCGGGCCAGGCTCAAGTACAGCGCCGTGGCGAGCGCGATGCCGCTGCGCGGGAACCATTGCGCCAAACCGGCGATGAGAGCGATGAAAATCGCGCCTTCGCTGATACCGAATATAAAGCGACCGGCGACCATCAGCTCATAGGGACTGCCCACGGCGGTGAGCGCCGCGCCGACGACACCGATAGCCGCCGACCACAGCGTCATGCGCGCAGGCCCATATCTGTCGATCAACAATCCATTGAAGAGCGCCAGCGCAACATTGGGGATGCTGATCACCCCGTTCAGCATGCCGAGTTGCGATTGACTGAATCCGCGTTGGCGGTGCAGCAGATCGGCAATAGGGCCGATTACATCGCTTTCGTAGTAGCTGCTCGAGACGGCGATCGCCGCCAGTGCCAGCACCCACCAGCGCAGCGGCGAACTGGCGTTGGGGCGGCTCGTAGCCGGGCCGGCCGCGGCGGGATTCACCGGAAGCGGGCGCCCTGGCGCGCAAGCTCGGTCTGCACCGCAGCGATGTTCAATACATCGAATGCCTCATCGCGCTGAATCGAGACCGCCGCCGCCACGCCCGCGCCCTGACCGCTCACGGCGCAACACATCATGTTGCGTGCCGAGGCATGCGACACCTTGTCGCCGCCGATCGACCGGCCGGCAACCAGCAGATTGCCGACGCCCTTGGGGACCAGGGCGCGGTAGGGCACATGCCAGTAGCGCCCGGTGATCGGCAAGATCAGAATTCCGTAGCCGTCGATGAACTCGGGAAAGATGCCGACGGCATCGTCGAAGCGCGCCTGTTCGCGCACATCGGTGCCGGTGAGATTGTAGAGCGCGTCGATTTTGCGGGTGTCGCGGATGCCTAGGGTCATTCCGAAATTACGCAGCTTCGCGTCCTCGCAGCCCGGCATGAACTTGCGCAAGGCTTCCATGGCATAGATCGCCTCACGTCTGCCGCGCATTTCGCCGAGGGTCAAATCATTCGGGTCGGTGCCGTCAATTTCCGGCACATGCACCAGGTTCAGATACGTGAGGTCGCCCTGATCGCTGACCGTGCCCCAAGTACCGGCGATGGTGTGCAGGTAGGGCGGAATGAGACCGGCATCGAGCGCCTTCTTGAAGGGTTTACGCAGGAAGGGCGAGAACAGTTGGTCTTCCTTGCCGGTGGTCTCGTAGTCCCATTCGCCATTGCCGGACCAGTCGGCGTAGGTCTGCGGGTCGGCCTTGACCGAGTCGATGAAGCGCTGCTTGTTGACGCCGGACATGGAAAACATCACCGACACCGCCATCATGTCTTTCTTGGGCGATTTGTGGAAAGGGGCCCCGGCGCGGGCCGCAATATCGGCATCCCCCGTGGCATCGATCACGCGCTTGGCCAGAATGGCCTCGCGGCCCGCCTTGCTCTCGGTGATGACACCAATGACGGCGCCATTCTCCATGATGGGGGCCACGCACAGGCGGTGCAGCAAGGGCGTGACCCCGGCTTCCTGCACCAGGGTGTCCGCCACCCACTTGAACATCTCGGCGTCGAGTGCATGACTCAGGGACTGCGGCTCCGGCATGGCCGCCCCCATGGCCTTGGCGCGCTCCTCGAACTCGATGCCGATGCCCTCGCAGTCGACCGTCTGCTCGTGGCGATACCAGGCAAAGCCCTCGACCCCGACCTGAGTGATGTTGCCGCCGAAGCAGCCATTGCGGTCGATGAGCGAGGTGCGCGCACCGGCGCGTGCCGCCGCCAGCGCTGCCGCCAGGCCCCCCGGACCGCTGCCGACCACCAGCACGTCGGTTTCCAGGACCACATCGATAGAACGGGAGATTTCTAAAATTTTCTTCATGTTCGAGCTAGCTTTGGATCGGAGAGTGGTCCCAGGCGCCGACGCGGTTAGCGCAGCGCGGCAAATACTGCGCCCTTCCTAGGTCGGTGCGACGTTGGAGCCTACTTGAATCTCAAGTAACTATTAAGTCATAGTAATCGTCATAAATATGTAATCTGCTCTGCGTACAAAGCAATGCAGCGGGACGCGGCGGGCCGAAGTAGGGATGGATGGAGGCTCGAGCTTGATTTGGGATGTTAACTGCCGGTTGGTTCCTTTTGCGCGGGACGAGTCCTAGATTCGTCGCGTTCCTATTGTTTTGCCACTGATTCTTCAGGGAGAAATGCTTGAACAACAATCAGAAGCTTGCATATGCCATATCGGCCGTGCTGAGCGGATATACCGGCGCGTTGCATGCTGCGGCGGCCACCGATACGGACACTTCCACCTCTGGAATCGAAGCGATCGTGGTAACCGCTCAGCGCCGCACGGAATCGATCCAGAACGTGCCGATCACGATCCAGGCACTCACGGGCGAGCAGCTGGGTCAGTTGAATGTCACGACTTTCGACGACGTCCTCAAATTCCTCCCGAACGTAACATTCAGCTCAAACGGCCCGGGCCAGGGCAATATTTACATGCGCGGCATGAGCGCGGGCTTCGCCGGCAACCAGTCGAGCGCCGCCATAGACCCATTCCCGAACGTTGCGACGTACCTCGACGATCAATCAATGGCCTTCCCGGCCCGCAACGTCGACGTCTACATGGCGGACATGGAACGCATCGAAGTGCTCGAGGGTCCCCAGGGCACACTCTTCGGAGGCGGCGCAGAGGCGGGCGCGATCCGCTACATCACGAACAAGCCGAAGCTCAACGTCACAGAGGGTAATGCCGAAGCCTCCTACGGCACGACCGCCCATGGCGATCCGAACACCGCCATCACTGCTGTGCTGAATATGCCTCTGATCGCGGACACTCTGGCCGTGCGTGCGGTCATATACAACGACCGCCGCGGCGGCTACATCGACAACGTGCCAAGCCAATTCACGCGCTTTGCGACGGATCCCGGCACGATTTCCTACCACATCCCCTATCCGGCGGATGCCGCCACGGCCAACAACTATGCGATCGCGGGGAGGGCACAGAACCCGGTGACTTACCAGGGCGTCCGCGCATCGGCGCTGTGGCAGATCACCAGCGACTGGAACCTGCTGGTTCAGCAGACCTATCAGTACATGGACGCGGAGGGAACCGACGCGCAGTACCCGCTCAGTTCGCAGGAGACGCCGCTTGGGCCCTGGGAGGAGACTTCCTTCACGTCGGCCTACGACAAGGACAAGTGGGAGAACACGTCCTGGACCGTGAACGGCAAGGTCGGCGATTTCAAGATGGTGTACACGGGTGGCTATCTCAGCCGCACGATCGACAATGTGACGGACTACTCCAATTACACGCGTTCATCGGGCGGGTTCTACTACACCTGCGCCGGCGGTGCTGCTCCCATTGGCAACGGAGTGGGTCCGCTCAAATGCTACTCGCCGGTTTTGTCCTGGAATGATCACGTCGAAACCACGCATCAAAGCCATGAGTTGCGGTTTTCTACGCCCGACGATTGGCGTCTGCGGGGCCTCGCCGGCGCGTTCTGGGAGGACTTCGACATCAAGGACGATATGAATTTCCTCTACAAGACGATCCCGTCTTGTACTCCGGCGAATCTCGTGCTCTACGCGGCGGGTCAACAGGCGTGCGTCGGTAACGTGATTCCCGCTCCCGGTTATGCGGCGATCGATCCGAACGCGCGCAACGACAATGTCGCGTTTGGTGAGGACCTGCGGCGCGGCTACAAGCAGACGGCGTTCTTCACGTCGGTTGACTTCGACCTGATTCCGAAGGTGCTGACGCTGACCGGCGGGACGCGCTATTACCACTACAAGGAAACCTTCAAGGGTTCACAGTACTCCACGAGCCCGGGATGCGCGGGTGTCCCCAACGGTCAATGCGTGGGCGGACAGCTCAAGGACTCCGACCATGATGCGACTTACAGCGGCTTCAAGAGCCGCGGCAACCTGACCTGGCACGTCACCCAGGACGCGATGCTCTACTACACCTTCTCGCAAGGTTTCCGTCCTGGCGCCGGCAATCGCAAGAACAGTGCCGAGGTCAAGATTGACGTAGATCCGGTGACGGGACAGCCGACGGTCGGCCCGAATGCGAACCCGAACCTCGTCAAGCAGTACAACAAGCCTTTCACGTATCCGCCGGATACTCTGGTCAACAATGAAATCGGCTGGAAGACGGAGTGGCTGGACCACCGGCTGCAGATAAACGGCTCGGCGTACGTCATGGACTGGAAGAATGTCCAGACGCTTATCTACAACCCGCCGGTCTATGGGAACACGACGTTCGGCGTGGCTGGGCCGGACTACCGGATCAAAGGTGCCGAGCTGCAGATCATCGCGCGGGTCACCGAAGGCCTCACGCTGCAGGGTTCGATTTCGCACAACAATGCTTCCGAGACCAACTCGCCCTGCATCAAGTCGACGAACGCGGTAGCCGGGAACCCGACGCCGCTGGGCACCTGCATCTCGCAGGTCTGGTCGCCGGCGCGGAGTCAGAACGTGCCTTTGCAAAATCCGCTCGGGTCAGTCGGTGCAACGCCGGCCTTCTCGCCGACCACCGAGTACAATATTCGGGCGCGCTACGACTGGAGCGTCAACGACTACAAGATGTTCTTCATGGTCGGCGCGCAGCATGTCGGCGACATGCAGAATGAGCCGAGTAGCTTCCAGTCCGGCGCAGGAGTTACCGTGCCGTCGACGACATGGCTGCGATACGATCAGCCGGCCTATACGACGTATGACGCGGCTTTCAACGTGGCGAAGGAGCAGTGGACCGTTCAGCTCTTCGGCAGCAACCTCGGCAACTCGGACGCCAGCCAGTTCACCTCGTCCGCGCAGTTCATCAAGTCCGAGGTGCCGCTGCGGCCAAGGGTGCTCGGCATCAAGGTTGGATTCAAGTTCTGAGCCGCGGCAACCGGTCTGCGCGCATGCGATAGACTAGAGGGTGGGTAGAGATGCCCACCCTTTTTTTATCGGATGTCCATGACTGCCACAGCGACCGCACATGTCACCTCGACCGTAGAGTTCGAGGTGGCGCGCATCCGCGCGCTCGTCAGGGAGCGGCGCTTCACCGACGGCGTGGCGGCTGCGGCCGCGCTGCTCAGCCGGGTTCCCGAAAACCGCGACGTGCTGCATCTGCTCGCGCTCGGCCAGCGCCATCTCAGCCGGATCGCGGACGCGCTGGCGACGCTCGAGCAGCTGGAGCAGTTTCATCCCGGCTATAGCCGCCTCTATCAGGAACGCGGCCATTGCTACGTCGCGGTGCAGGACGCACCGCGGGCAATCCATGCATTCCTGCGGGCCGTGGCGATCAATCCAGCGCTGCCGCCGAGTTGGAGCATGTTGGAAGGCCTGTACCGGATGAGCGGCGACGCCGACAATGCGGGCCGGGCCGCTGCCCACGTCGCGAAACTCAAGTCGTTGCCGCAGGATGTGATCACCGCAACCGGTCTGTTCAGCGACGGCGATTTGCCGGCGGCAGAGAAGATGATTCGCGCCTTCCTGCTTGCCAACGGCGATCACATCGAGGCGATGCGCCTGCTGGCGCGGATCGGTGCCGCCCTCGAAGTGTTCGACGATGCGGAGTTGCTGCTCGAGGGCGTGCTGCAGCGCGTCCCCGGCTATGTCGCCGCCCGTCACGACTACGCCTCGGTTCTGCTCGGGCGCCACAAGTACCAACAGGCCTTGGCCGAACTCGACAAGTTGCTGGCAATCGATCCCGCCAACCGTCAATACCGAACGCTGCAGGCGACTGCCGTGGTGGGCCTCGGCGACCATTCACGCGCGATCTCCCTGTATGCGGATCTGCTGCGCGGCGCGCCCCCGGGATCGCCCAACGCCGCCGAACTGCACCTGTCGATGGCGCATTCGCTGAAGACGCTGGGGCGGGGGGCTGATGCGATCGATGAGTACCGGGCGGCGGCCCGGGAGCGTTCGGACTTTGGCGACGCCTACTGGAGTCTCGCGAACCTCAAGACCTACCGGTTTTCCGACGCCGAGCTCGAGGCTATGCGCCACGCGGAGACTGCAGCGACCGGGCTGGTCGACCGCTACCACCTGTGTTTCGCGCTCGGCAAGGCCTACGAGGACCGCGCGGAATACTCCGTGTCGTGGGACTACTACCAGCGCGGCAACGAGTTGAAGCGCGCCGCGAGCCGCTACCGTCCTGAAGTGATCGAACTTAACACGGTGAACCAGAAACAGGTCTGCACCCGGGAATTCTTCGAGCGTCGGAAGGGGGACGGCGTCGCAAGTGCCGCGCCGATCTTCGTGGTCGGGCTGCCGCGTTCGGGTTCGACGCTGATCGAGCAGATCCTGGCATCGCATTCCGCGGTCGAGGGCACGCAAGAACTTGCCGACGTCCCGCGCTACGTGCTCGAATTGCAGGGCCGCGAACGAGATTTCGAATCGCCGCGCTATCCCGGCGTGCTCGCGCTACTTCCGGCGGCAGAAGTCGTGCGCTTCGCCGAAAGGTATCTGCACGACACTCGCGTCTACCGGACCGGCAAGCCGCGTTTCATCGACAAGATGCCCAACAACTTCCGACACATCGGACTCATCCACCTGATGTTCCCGAATGCGAAGATCATCGACGCGCGGCGCGAGCCCATGGCCTGTTGCTTCGGGAACCTCAAGCAGCTGTTCGCGCGCGGTCAGGAGTTCGCCTACAGCATTGAAGATATCGCGCGCTACTACCGCACCTACCTCGAGCTGATGGAGCACTGGGACGCCGTGCTGCCGGGCCGTGTGCTGCGTGTCCATCACGAGGACTTGGTCAACGATCTCGAAAGCAGTGTCCGGCTCATCCTTGGTTTCTGTGAGCTGCCCTTCGAGCACGGCTGCGTCGAATTCCACCGCACGGAGCGCAGCATCCGCACTGCGAGCTCGGAGCAGGTGCGCCAACCCATCTTCCGTGGGGGCCTCGAGCAGTGGCGCAATTTTGATACCTGGCTCAGCCCGCTGCGCGAGTCGCTCGGCGACGCTCTCGTGCGCTACCGCGCCTAGCGAGGCATGACACCAGATGCCGCCTGCACGCAACGAGCCCTGCCCCTGCGGTAGCGGGCGCAAGTATAAGCACTGCTGCGGCAAAACTGCGCGCGACGCGGCACGCGCAGACAAGGACCCGCCGACCGCTGTGGAGTCGTCCGGCCTTGCCCGGGCGGCCGATGCCGAAATCCACTATCTGCTGGGCCTGGCGCTCGAAGAGCGTGGCCTGCTCGAGGAGGCCGTCGAGAGCTTCCAGCGCGCGACTACGATGGAGCCCAAGTTCGCCGAGGCGCACAACGACTTAGGCCAAGTGTTGCTCCGGCTGGGACGCAAGGATGCCGCGATCGCGAGCTGTCAGCGCGCGCTCGCGCTACGGCCGCACTTTGCCGCGGCGCTTGGCAATCTCGCCAACGCCGAGCGTGCGCGCGGCGGGCTTGCGGCGGCGATTGCGGGGTACCGGCGCGTGATCGCGCTGGAGCCGGGACTCGCCGAGGCTCACCGTAACCTAGGCAGCGCGCTTCTCGAGACAGGCGAGACGCAGGCGGCAATCGTGAGCTTGCGTACTGCGATCGAGCTGCGACCCGAATTTGCCGCCGCCGTCACGCAGCTTGCGCGAGCGCTGACCGCCGCCGGCCGCGGAGCAGAGGCGATCCCATACTTTGAGCGTCTGTTGGCGCGCGACCCACGCATTGAAATCCTCGACGAGTATGCGGCGCTGCAGGCAGGCCTCGGGCGCTACGAGGCGGCGGCCGGCTGCTATCGCAAGCTGCTCGACCGGATGCCGGGCACGGCGCGGCTGCACGCGAACATGGGTCACGTGCTGCATTGTCTCGGCGAGTTCCAGGCCGCTATCGAGCACTGCCGACTGGCGATCGAGCTCGATCCGCCGCTACCGGAGGCACACCTGCATCTCGGCAATTCGCTGCTCGCGCTGAACTTGTTGCATGAGGCCGATAATGCCTACCGGGCAGGGCTCCAGATCGACCCGGAGCATGCTGCGCTTCACACCGCTCTCGCCATGGCCGAGCGGGCCCTCGGACAGCTGGCGGACGCGGAGGCGAGCACGCGGCGTTCGCTCGCACTCCGGCCGCAAGCTGCCGACACGCTAGCGTTGCTCGGCAGCCTCGCCATCGACCACGGTCGGTTCGACGAGGCGGAGGACTTGCTTCGCAAAGCGCTGGCCCTTAACCCGGAGCTGCCCGAGGCGCTGACCAGCCTTGCGGTCTTGCGCAAGATGGGTCCGGGCGACATGCCGTGGCGCGATGCCGCGGAGCGTGTGCTGTCGCGCGGCGTGGCCGTAGCGCACGCCATCAACCTGCACCATGCCCTGGGCAAGTACTACGATGACGTCGACAACATCGATGCGGCTTTCCGGCATCATCGGCTGGGAAACGAACTGGCCCGCCGCACCCGAGTACGCTACGACCGTGTCGAGATGACGCAGCGGGTCACGCGGACTCTCGCGGCCTTCGATCGAAACGCGCTCGCGGCGCCGGCGCACAGCGGCTTGGCCTCTGAACGCCCGGTATTCGTTGTCGGAATGCCACGCTCGGGCACTAGCCTGACCGAACAGATCCTCGCCTCGCACCCGCAGATCCATGGCGCGGGAGAGCTGCTGTACTGGATCTTTGCAGCGGACGCCGAACGCGCGGCGTCGAGTGAACGGCGCGCCGCGACGATAGCGGAGCTCGGCCGTACCTATCTCGAGGGTCTCGAGGCGCAGGCACCCGACGCCGCTCGCGTCGTCGACAAGCTGCCCGTCAACTTCAAGAACTTGGGTCTAATTCACGCGGCGCTGCCGGGTGCCCGATTCATTCATCTCGAGCGGAATCCACTCGACACCTGTCTGTCGATCTACTTTCAAGGGTTTTCCGCCGCCCACTCCTATGCGACCGATTTCGGCGACCTCGCGCACTACTATCACGAGTACCGGCGCCTGATGGCTCACTGGCGTGCCGTGCTGCCGTTGCAGACGCTGCTGGAGGTGCGCTACGAAGACCTGGTCGACGATCCCGAAGGCTGGAGCCGCCGCATGCTCACGCACGTCGGGCTGCCGTGGGATCCGCGCTGCCTCGAGTTCCACCGCACCGATAGACCGGTTCTGACCGCGAGCAATTGGCAGGTACGTCAGCCTATGAATAGGAGCTCGGTGGGTCGTTGGCGGCGCTATGAGCGCTTCATGGGGTCGCTGCGCGAGGCGCTCGGCAATTAGCGGATAGGCAAAGTGATGGCAATACGATTGAATTCTTATTGCCTATTGCAAATTGATTATTGTCAACAATCTGCGATCGTGATACCTTGTTGTTCATGGCTCAAGTCGCCGTTCCCACCGTGCTGCAATTGGTGCAATCGAACTCGCTACCCGCGCTGGTGCAAGTCGAGATCGAGCAGCTCATCCTGCGCGGCGAACTTGCCATCGGCCAACACGTCAACGAGAGCGAGTTGGCCGGCCGCTTCGGCACCAGCCGCGGTCCGATACGCGAGGCGCTGCGGGCACTCGAAGAATCACGCTTGGTGCGCTCGGAGAAGAATCGCGGCGTTTTCGTCCGCGAAATCTCCGTCGCCGAAGCCGATGAAATCTACGACATTCGTGAGGCGCTGGATCAATTGATCGGGCAACGGGTGGCGGAGCGCGCCACCAGCGAGCAGCTTCGCGGCCTTAAGGCCGTCGTGGCGGAAATGGATGTCACCGTTCGCGTGCAGGACGTCAAAGGCTACCATGCCCTGAATCTAAAATTTCATGACATGTTGGTCGACTTCGCCGGTAATTCCCGTTTGACGGAAAGCTATCGGCTGCTCACGAAGGGCCTGCTGCTGTTCCGCCTGCGCGGCCTGCAGGACGGGGGCGGGTTCGCAGTCTCCAACACCGAGCACAAGGCCGTGATCGAAGCCTTCGCGGCGCGCGATTCTGCCAAGGCCGGGCGCTTGCTGCGTCAACACGCGGTGGCGAGCCGCGCTCGAATGCACAAGGCCGCTGCGGCCGCGGCCGCGCAGTAACCATGCCAGCCGATATCACCGTCAACGGCCGAAGCTATCGCTGGATGGATGCGCCGCTGGTCGTCGTTTGTATCGACGGCTGCGAGTTCGAGTACATCACCGCCGCAGTCGGCGCGGGAGTCGCGCCATTCCTTGGCAAGCTGCTCGCCGGCGCCGGTAGTTGCTTCGTCGCCGACTGCGTCATGCCGAGCTTTACCAATCCGAATAATCTGTCGATCGTGACCGGCGTGCCGCCCTCGGTGCATGGCATATGCGGCAACTACTTCTTTGACCCGGAGCGGGGCGAGGAGGTGATGATGAACGATCCGCGGCATTTGCGGGTCGGCACCATACTTGCGGCGTTTTCCGCGGCCGGGGCGAAAGTTGCGGTGATCACCGCCAAAGATAAATTGCGCAAGCTCTTGGGTCACCACATGCGCGGCATTTGCTTCTCTTCCGAAAAGGCCGATCAAGTTTCCTTGGCCGAGAACGGCATCGAGAACGTGCTCGAGGAGGTGGGCATGCCGCTGCCTTCCGTGTACAGCGCCGAGCTGTCGGAGTTCGTGTTCGTCGCGGGTGTCAAGCTGATGGAACGTGAGCGGCCAAACCTCATGTACCTGTCGACGACCGACTATATTCAGCATAAGGCCGCCCCCGGCACGCCGCCGGCAAATGATTTCTACGCGATGATCGACCGCAACCTCGCGCGCCTCGACGCGCTCGGCGCGACCATCGTCGTTACCGCAGATCACGGCATGAATGCCAAGCACGACGCCGCTGGCCGGCCCAACGTGATTTATTTGCAGGATACCCTGGACGCTTGGCTTGGCAAGGATACGGCGCGCGTGATTTTGCCGATCACCGATCCCTATATAGTGCACCACGGCGCGCTCGGCTCCTTTGCGCTGGTGTACCTGCCTGCACCCGAGACCTTGAGCGCGGGCGCACGGATTGCGCAGCTTCCCGGGATTGAAACCGTGCTCACGCGCGCCGAAGCTGCGCAGAAGTTCGAATTGCCGGCCGACCGCATCGGCGACTTGGTGGTTGTCTCTAGGCGCGACACCGTCATCGGCACCAGCCGTGAGCGGCACGATCTGTCGGGGCTCGACGTTCCGCTGCGCTCGCACGGCGGCACTTCGGAGCAGAAAGTACCGCTGCTGGTGAATCGGCGCATCGTCCAGCCGCCGGGCGCCCGCCGCTGGCGCAACTTCGACGCGTTCGACCTTGGACTGAATCTCGCCGCTCGATCCTCGTAGGTGACCGATGACCGCCATCGCCGCTACTCCCGCATCTCGCCCGCCCATTCGAGAGTCGCTGCGCATTGCCGGCGAAAAGGTAGCGCGCGATCGGGTCATTGAGGTTCGCCACCCCTATAACGGTGCACTGGTCGGCACGGTGCCCAAGGCCACACCGCTCGATGTGCGCCAGGCATTGCAAATTGCGCGCAACTTCCGCTCGCCGCTGACGCGTCACGGGCGCTATGAGATTCTCATGAAGGCGGGTGCCATCATTGCGGCGAGGCGCAATGATCTTGCGCACCTGATCACACTGGAGTCGGGGCTGTGCCTGAAGGACTCGCTGTATGAGGTCGGGCGCGCAGCGGATGTGCTGTTGTTCGCCGCCAATTTTGCCCTGGTCGACGATGGCCAAGTGTTCTCCTGCGATCTGACCGCTAACGGCAAGAGCCGCAAGATTTATACCCTGCGTGAGCCGCTGCAGGGCGCCATCACCGCCATTACGCCTTTCAATCATCCGCTCAACCAGGTCATCCACAAAGTGGCGCCGGCGGTGGCCACCAACAATCGCGTGGTGCTCAAGCCCAGCGAAAAGACGCCTCTGACCGCATTTGCGCTGGCGGATATTCTGTATGAGGCGGGACTACCCCCGCCAATGCTGTCGGTGCTGACGGGCGACCCGGCCGAGATCGCCGATGAACTGCTGACGAGCGCGGAGGTCGATCTTGTCACCTTCACCGGCGGCGTTTCGATCGGCAAGGCGATTGCCGCCAAGGCCGTGTACAAGCGGCAGGTGCTGGAACTCGGCGGCAATGATCCGCTGATCGTGCTCGAAGACGCGGATATCGAGGAAGCGGCGTCGCTGGCGGCGAGCGGCTCGTACCGCAATTCGGGCCAGCGTTGTACTGCCGTGAAGCGCATGTTGGTGCAGGAGAACGTCGCCGACCGCTTCGTCGAACTGCTGGTGGAGAA
>JANYIY010000023.1 GCA_025358615.1 Gammaproteobacteria bacterium
AGCCAGGCGGATTTCCGCCGGCCATTGCGGCCCGTTTGCGACAGCTATGCTGCTCTGCGCGGCAGTGAGCGGCTGCGCGGGCTTTTCAAAGGACGGCGGTTTTGACAGCGTGGCGGCACAGACTCGCACCCATCTCGGCCAAGATTTGCGCTGGGCCAGGACCGAGGAGGAGGCGGCCAAAAGCGATCGCCAGGTCGCTGAGATTCTGCAGCTGCCGCTCTCGGCCAGGGATGCCGTGCAAGTTGCGCTGCTCAACAACCGTTCCTTGCAGGCGTCGTTCGAAGAGCTCGGTATTTCCGAAGCGGACCTGGTGTAATCAGGCCGCCTGCCGAATCCCAAATTCACCCTGCGTCATTTGAGCGCTGCGGCCCAATACGACATCGAAGAAACCCTGACTTTCAATGTGCTGTCGTTGCTCACCGCACCCTATGCCCGCGACATCGAAAAGCGACGTTTCGCGCAGGTGCAAGGCACCCTTGTCATCGCCGTGATGCAATTGGCGAATGCTACGCGGCAGGCTTATTTTGCAGCGGTGGCGGCGCACCAGTCGGCGCAGTATCTGCAGCAGGTCAAGACCGCCGCGGAGGCCGGCGCCGAACTGGCGCGACGCATGCTGGCGGCCGGCAATTGGAATATCCTCGATCAAACCCACGAGCAGGGATTTTATGCCGATGCAAAGCGGCGGCTAACGCAGGCTCGCTGGCAGCAGGAAACCACTCGCGAGAAACTGCGGCAGCTCATGGGGCTGTCCGGCGAGCAGCCGGCATTGCGGCTGGCGGAGAGCTTGCCCGATCTGCCGCAACACCTCGAGGATCTGCCCGACGTGGAACAGATTCTGCTGCAGAATCGCCTCGACTTGAAAGTGCAGCGCATGCAGATCGATGCGCTGGCGCGTCGTCTTGGCCTCACCAAGGCCACTCGATTCATCAACGTGCTGGATATGGGGCCGACACGGGTGCTGCAGGGAGACAAGTCGCAACCGTATGAACGCGGTTACGAAATCAGTTTTGAGGTTCCGATATTCGATAGTGGAGCCGCGCGAGTAAGGCGCGCCGAAGCCCAGTATGCGCAAGCCATCGACCGCTTTGCACAGTCAGCCGTCGACGCGCGCTCCCAGATACGCCAGGCCTACGCCGCTTATCGCGCTTGTTTCGAGATCGCCAGGCAGCAGCGCGACGAAGTGGTGCCCAATGCCAAGCTGATCGCGGCCCAGAATCTGCTGCGCTACGACGCGTCGCTCATCAGCGTTTTCGACCTGCTGGCCGATGCGCGTTTGCAAATCACCAGCGTCGACGATTACATCCACAGCGTTCGCGATTTCTGGATGGCCAAGTCCGAACTCGACACCGCCCTGCTCGGCAATTTCACACCGTAAAGACGAGGCACAGCATGTTTACCCGAAGAAGCTTCTTCAACGGCGCGGGCCTGGCGGTGGCGGCCGCCACGGTGGGCAAGCGCGCGCTCGCGGCACTCCCGGAAATAGTGTCCACCGACTCCGCCTCCATGCAGCCGCCATTGGTGCCGCCCAACGGGCGCCCCTACCATCCGGTTGCGACCTTGAACGGCTGGAGCCTGCCCTGGCGCATGCGTCAGGGAACCAAGGAATTTCACTTGGTGGCGGAGCCGGTCGTCAGAGAGATCGCCCCCGGCATGAAGGCGAATCTATGGGGCTACGACGGCCAATCGCCGGGCCCCACTCTCGAAGTCGTGGAGGGCGACCGGGTGCGAATATTCGTCACCAATCGACTGCCGGAACACACCAGCGTTCACTGGCCCGGACAGCGTTTGCCGAACGGCATGGACGGCGTGTCGTGTCTGAATCAACCCTCGATCAAGCCCGGACAAACCTATGTGTACGATTTCACGGCGCAGCGCGCGGGTACCTTCATGTACCACCCGCACGCCGATGAAACCACGCAAATGGCCATGGGCATGATGGGATCTTGGGTCACGCATCCGCGCGACCCCGGCCAGATGCGCGTGGATCGGGACTATGTGTTCCTGCTGAACGCCTATGACATCTCCCCGGGCAGCTTCACGCCCAAGGTCAGCACCATGCTGGACTTCAATTTATGGACCTTCAACAGCAGCGCGTATCCCGGCACCGATCCGATGCTGGCACGGCTCGGTGAGCGTGTGCGCATCCGCGTTGGGAATCTCACCATGACCAACCACCCCATCCACTTGCACGGTCACGAATTCGTGGTGGCGGACACCGACGGCGGCTGGACCCCGCCGGGGTCAAGGTGGCCCGAAGTTACCACCGACATTGCAGTCGGCCAGATGCGCGCCATCGAATTCACCGCCGCCGCGCCCGGGGACTGGGCGTTTCACTGTCACAAAAGCCATCACACGATGAATGCCATGAGCCACACTTTGCCGACCACGATCGGCGTCGAATCCGGCGATCTGACACGCAAGATCACCTCGCTCGTGACGGAGTACATGAGCATGGGCGGGGCCGGTGGCGCGATGGACGGGGCCGCCAGCGGCGCCATGCAGATGCAAATGCCGCTGCCGGAGAACACCCTGCCCATGATGACCGGCTCCGGCCCTCATGGGCCCATCGAAATGGGCGGCATGTTCACGGTCATGAAAATTCGCGCGGATTTGGCGCACGGTGACTACCGGGATCCGGGCTGGTACCAAGCCCCGGCCGGCAGCGTCGCCTACCCCTGGGAAGGCGAGACGCCGGCCGTTGAGCGCGGCTAGCAATCGGCCACGGCGTCGCGATAGGGCTCGCAGACGGTCGCAGCATCGCTCACTTCATTGCCGCCGCAGATGCGCCTCGGCCAGAAACACCCGCATCGGCTCGCCCAGCAATTCATTCAACGAGGTGCAGGCTCGCAGCAACGCATCGGGATTCGGCAAGAAGGTCATGACGTTCAGTTCACGGACCCCCAACATGCCGACAGGCGCCGGCACTACCTCGACTCCTGCGGCCTTGAACTCCGCCACGGAGCGGCGCATGTGGCTGGCGCGCGTCACCAGCACGATGCGCTGCACGCCGTCGGCTTTCAGCAGCTGCACCGAGTTGCGCGCGTTTTCAAAGGTGTCATAGGCCTTGGCGTCGATCCAGCGCGGCTCAATCCCGAAATTGCGTTGCAAGGTGGCGCGCATTGCGGCGGCCTCGATCTCAAAGCCGGTCACCAGAACGGGCAGGCCGGTCTTGCCGGCGACGTACGCGCCGTAGCTCAAGCGTTCCAGCAAATAGGGCTCCGCGGCCGGTCCACCGTATTCGGGCGCGAAGCCGCGCTGCCCGCCCCCGCCCAAAATCACAATGGCCTGTGCACTGGCGGCAGCGTGCAGGTCCAGCGGCGGATAGTATTCCGAGCGGCGCGTTATTGCGTCGGACACCAGCGGCGTACCCAGCAACCATAATGAGCCCAATCCCACCATCACACAGGCGCGGCCCAGGCGCGGACGCCGCTTCATGAGGAATACGCCGACGATGGCCAGCAACAAGGGCCCGGCCGGCGGCAGTATCAGAGTCTTCAACACCGTCTTAAGGCGCAGTAGCATCAGCATCCTTTGTGGGCCATGTGCCGGTCGCTGGGAATTCGCGTACTAGCGCCTGTCGAGACGATCTCGGCAAAATATGAACAGACAATTCCCCGCGATGCTGAGTGCGAACAGTGCAAGCGACGCAGGGACCACTTCCAGCACCTTGTGCATGCCCAGCCAATCCACGGGTGCGTCGAGCCAGCGCATGAGCGCGGCAAGCCGGCCGCTGACGTCGCCCTTGACGCAGCAGTGCTGCAGCCCAACCCGCAACCCGTCATCCATGCCGATATGAGTCCACTCTCCTTCGCGAAACCAGCGGTAAATCTGCACGCCCACCACATAGAGAAATCCCAGCAGACAGCCGTAGCCTATCGCGGCGCCGAGCGCGCCTGTCACCCTGAAAGCCGCTTCGCGTGCCTTCATGTCGCGGCTCCGGCATCCGACGGGCAGCCCTTGATTTCGAGGCGCACGATTCGCCCGGCCTCCCCCTGTAGATCCGAGGGATTCAATAATCCGTCGGTTGGCTTCAAATCGATGTCGATCCAGTACACATTGCCGGTGCGCTTGCGATCGGCGATTCCGGGGTTGAACCCCAACGCCTGCGCCTGGGCAACCCGGGCCTGAGCACGCTTGGTTTCGCTGTACAGTCCCAGGGAGATCACGGAACCCTCGTTCGGACCGGGCATTTCCAGCGCATCGTCGATACCGGCTGATTTGAGTTTAGCCAGCACCTGTTCTCCCGCGGCCCGCGACGCGGGCAGCGGCAAATAAACCCAAACTCCCGCCCATATTTCACCGTCGGCGACCCGCTGTCGTGGGTCGTAGCCGCCGCCGCGCAGGGTGGTCGCCGCATGAGCCGCTTCCGACACGTCGCGGAACGGGCCAACACTGATGCAGCGCTTTACATTCGTGAGAAGGCCCGCCGCCGGATCGGCATGCGCAGCATCCGCTCCCTCCACGGCGGCGCTCAGGGTGGAACTCGTCGCCTCGGAGCCCGCCACATGCGCGGCGACCGCGGACTCGGACGCCAACTTCAGCGTTGCCGCAGGCACTGATGGCGCCGGCGCCTCCACATTCTTGGCGATACCGCGCGCCCACAGGAAATAGCCCACATTGGCCAGCACCAAGCACACGACAATGCTCTTTAACAGCGTCAAGTGTCACCTTCAATCAAGCGCAAACTAGCCTCGCCGGATACGAATCGTTGCACCCCGCTCGCCGTTTCGAGCAGCAAGGCACCGTCCCGGTCCACGCCGCGTGCCGTGCCGTAAAGGCATTTTTCCGCAAGCAATACCTGCACCGGCCGCCCGCTCAGTGCATCGAGCGCTGTCCAGGTGTCCCGGAACGCGCCGAAGCCGTCCCGCTCGAACCGCGCCAGCATACTCAAAAGCTCGTCCAAGATGGCTCCGGCCACCAAATTGCGTGAAGGCAGACCGCCACTGGCGTCCGCGACTGCCGCGACCGCAACCCCGCTGGACTCGATTTCACGGCGCGCCTCTGCCGTCAAGGTTACGTTGATGCCCACCCCGATCACCACGTGCGCGGGACCGCCAGCCTCGGCTCGCAGCTCGATCAGCACTCCGCCGATCTTGCGACTCTCGAACCAGATGTCGTTGGGCCACTTCAGCGTCATGCCGTGGGCGCCGGCACGGCCCAGCGCGCGCGCCACCGCCACGCCCACCGCCAAGCTTAAGGCCGCCAAAGTACTTGCCCCGTCGCGGAAGGTCCAGGACAGCGATAGCGCCACACCCGCGCCGAAGGGTGCAATCCAGCGTCGCCCGCGGCGGCCGCGGCCGGCATGTTGCAACTCGCTCAAGCACGCATCCGCGCGGCCCGCCGGCGGTGCCGACCTGTCCAAGAGCCGAGTATTGGTAGAGTCCACCTCGAACAAGAGCTCGAGGGCGCGAAGCTGTTGCAGGTGCCGCGGATCGATCTCGGCGCGGATGCGCTGCGCGTCCAACAGTTCCAGCGGATCCGCCAGCCGATAACCTTGTCGCGCCAATGCCGACACCGGCAGCCCCAAGCCGCGCAGGCGTTCTATGCCCTTCCACACAGCCGCGCGGCTCACGTCCAGTTTCTTGGCCAGCGCTTCCCCCGAGTGCAGCCGGCCGTCCGCCAACAGCACCAGCAGCAGCGGGGGATCTACGCCCGTGATCGAAACAGCCATAGTCGACGCACGCGAGTTTCTTGGCCCGCGCGCATGCGGGCAATGTTGCTGCGATGGGTGTAGACGACAAACAGCGTCACCGCCACGCAAAAGCACAGTAAAGGGTTATCGCCCGGCGCCAGCACATAGACCGCCCCGATGAGGGCGAGGCCCGACAGCATGGTGGCCAATCCCACGTAGCCAGTCAGCACGAGCACCAGCAGCCAACTGAGCAGCAGCGGCACGAGCAGGCGCAGATCGATCGCGGCCACCACCCCGACTACCGTCGCCGCCCCCTTGCCGCCGCGGAAACCGAACCAAACCGGATATACATGCCCGACGATCACCGCAAACCCGCAGGCTAACGTCAGCCATTCCCGCGGCAGTTGCGGATCGATGCCGATCTGCGGCAGCACCACCGTGGGCAGCCACCAAACCGAGAACAGGCCTTTGGCAATGTCGATGATGAGCACCAGTAAACCGAACAGCTTGCCCTGGGTGCGCAAGGCATTGGTGGCGCCCGCATTACCGCTGCCCATGTGCCGGATATCGACCCCGCGGATACGGCCGATGATCAAGCTGCCCAGCAGTGCGCCGAGCAGGTAGGCAATCAGTATCTTGACACCGAGTTCCAGCATGCCGCGATTATGGCATCACTGGCGGGGGCACCCTACCGGCGTTTCGGCAGGTGCAATTCGGCCAGCATGCAGCGCACGCCCCCGCCGCCGATTTGCTCGATCGTGGGTATGGCCACCGGGATCACCTCTGCGTGAGATTCGAGCAGGCGCCGCTGCGCCGAATCGAGGCTGCGCCAAGCGGTCGTCGACAGCGCGACGATGTGGCGGCCCGGCGGCGCCAACTCCAGCATATTGGCGGCGAAGTCCTGCATCTGGCGCAGCGAGATGTCGAGTATGTCGTGTCCCGCGGCCCTCAATTTGCTGAGTACGGCCTCGCGGTGCTGCGGCTGCGAGATGGCTTCGCCGCAGACCACGGCAAAGCGGCTGCCGATCGCCATCACCACATTGGTGTGGTACACCGGCTGCGCGGCGGCATCGCAGCTCTCGAAGGTCACGAGCTCGTAATCCAGAAGTTGCGCAAATTCCCCAAGCACATCCAGGTCCGTGCGCGGCGACAGGCTGGCGTAGGCCACGCGGTGCGCGCGATCCAGGACCATGCTGCCCGTTCCCTCGAGAAACTTTCCCTCCGCCTCGCGATGTGTGAGGTCGACACTGCGCGAAACATGCAGCCGGCCCTCCCGGACCACCTGTTCGAGAATGTCCTCGCGCCGCTCCCAACGTCGGTTGGGTGCCAACATCGGATACAGCACGACCGTGCCGTCGTGATGAAAGCTCACCCAATTGTTGGGGAAAATCGCGTCGGGCTTTACCGGCAGCAAAGTGTCGAGAGCCATCAATACTTCAACGCCGGCGCGCTGCAGAGCCTCGGCCAGTCCGTCGAACTCGCCTTGGACCAGCCCTTGCGTCTCGCCGGCGCCGACTACGCCGGGCAATTGCTGGAACGAGTTGCTGGCTGCGGTCTGCGGATTGAATCCAAAACTGGCCGGCCGCACCATCAGCACCGCTCGGGCGCTTTGCGGTTCCTGGCCGGAATGATCGAGGGCCGACATCGCAACCCACTATATCAGAGGCCGATCCGGTAAAATCCTGCGCTCTAGTCCTCGGGCGGATTTTGGGGATTGCCTTGCCGGTTTCATTTGCCGATAAATTGCCGTTGCTCGCACTGATCCTGGTGACCGTCGTTGCGCGCGCCGCCCCAACGGCCGCTGCGGCCGCTCCCGACAAGCCGTCGGCCACCTATCCATTCACGTACGACACCCTGGTGGCCGATGCCAAGCGCCGCGCCGCCGGTGCTTATTCGCCGCAACACGATCGCCTGCCCTCCGGGCTCGACAAATTGAGCCCCGAGCAATACCGCAGCATCCGCTTCAACCCGGACGCCGGCATTTGGCGTGCGGAACAGCTGCCGTTTCGCCTCGAACTGCTGCGCGCCGGGTACAATTTACAAACCGCGGTCACCATCTCCACCGTCGAGAACGGCGTGGCGCACGATGTGATGGCCACCCCGGCGATGTTTCAAATGGAATCCACGCTGCCGGCACAGCTCGGCAAGGTGTCGCTGCCGCTGTCGGGCTTCCGCGTCCGCAGCCGCATCAATTCGAACAAGCTCTGGGACGAGTTTTTGGTCTTCCAAGGCGCAAGCTACTACCGCGCCGTCGCCAAGAATCTGCTGTACGGGCTTTCGGCGCGCGGACTCGCCATCAACACGGCGGAACCGTCCGGCGAGGAATTCCCCGTGTTTACGCATTTCTGGATCGAGAAGCCGGCAGCGCGTGCGAACTCCATCGTCATCTACGCACTGCTGGAGAGCGAATCGGCGACCGGCGCGTACCGCTTTACCGTGCAGCCGGGCATCGAAACGCTCACCGACGTGGATCTCACCCTGTTCCCGCGCGTTGAGATGCGCGTCACCGGCATCGCGCCTCTGACATCGATGTTTCTGTTCGACGAAACGAATCGCGGCCATTTGGATGACTATCGGCCGGAAGTACACGACTCCGACGGCCTGCAGATCGCGGCGGCCTCCGGAGAGCAGATATTTCGGCCGCTGGCGAACCCGACCAAGCTCCAAGTATCGACGTTTACCACGCAGCAGCCCCACGGCTTCGGCTTGGTGCAGCGCTCCCGGCAGCAAAGTGATTTTCAGGATTTCGATGCCCAGTATGAACGGCGGCCGAGCGCCTGGATCGAACCCAAGAGCGACTGGGGTGCAGGGTCCGTCGAACTGGTGGAGATCCCGTCAGGCCGCGAGAGCAACGACAACATCGTGGTTTTCTGGCGCCCCGCGCAGCCATTGGCGACGGGACGTGCGGCGCACTTCGCCTACCGCGTCATCTGGAGCGCGGCGCCCGCGTCCCTCAAGTCTCTGGGTATAACGATCGCCAGCCGCTCGGGCGCCAGCCTCGACGGCAAACGACGGGTCTTTCTGTTGGATTTCGTCGGCGCCGGCGACAAGGTCGACGGCCTGCGCCTCGACTTGAGCGCCTCAGCCGGGAGAGTCTCGAACGCGACACTCATACCGAACAGCGCTTTGCACGGTCTGCGCGCCAGTTTTGAGATCGATCCGCGTGACGCCGACTTGATCGAAATACGTTTGCGTATCATGCGCGGCGACCATCCCGTCACGGAAACATGGCTGTATCGATGGACGTCCGGCTAGAACCTGCCGCATCGCAAGTACCGGCCGACGCGGGCGGTGCGCCGCCCAGCGGAGGGCCGCCCCGCGGGATGCCGCCCGCGGCCCCGCTCGACATGCCGGCGCAGGATTTGCGCTACAAGCCATCGCGCCGTGCGCGGCACGCCTCCGACGTGGCGGTCTTATACGCCCGCTTCATCCTGGTGGCCGTTACCGTCGGCGTCACCACCTACGGCGTGTATCAGATGCTGCAGGTCGTGCGCTTCGCCAGCATGACGGTACTGCAGGGCATGATGATTTTCTTCTTCGCCGTGTCCTTGGGCTGGATCGCATTCGCAGCGGGCTCAGTGCTGGCGGGCGCCTCGAAGCGGCGCGATCCGACGCCGGATGCGAATCCGCGCGCGACGCTCACGGCGCTGGTGATGCCAATTTACAATGAAGATCCGTTACGCACCACGGCGGCGCTGCAGGCCATGGCCGAGGCGCTCGCGCACATCGACGCACACCGCAGTTTCGAGATTGTAATTCTCTCGGACTCGACCAACGCCGATGCCTGGATTCGCGAATCCCTGCGCGTCGACCGGCTGCGCTGCGCGCTGCTCAACATCATGCCGGTGTGGTACCGGCGGCGCTGGCAAAACATCGCGCGCAAGTCCGGCAACCTCGAGGACTTCGTGACACGCTGGGGCGGCCGCTACGATCACATGATCGTGCTCGACGCCGACAGCTTGGTCGACGGTCCGACGTTGCAGCGATTGGCACAGTCGATGCAGACGGACCCGGACTTGGGGATACTGCAGACCTCTCCACAACTCATCGGCGCGAAGACGTTTTTCGGCCGGCTGCAGCAATTTGCCGCCTGCGTATACGGACCCGTCATCACCCGCGGCCTGTCCGCATGGTCGGGGGACAGCGCCAACTATTGGGGACACAACGCCATTATTCGCATGCAGGCATTCGCCGAGAACTGCGGCCTGCCCAAACTCGGCGGCCGCAAACCGTTCGGCGGCTTCGTCCTCTCACATGATTTCGTCGAGGCCGCGCTGATGCGCCGGCGCGGCTGGAAAGTGCGCATGGCCACCGACTGCGGCGGATCCTGGGAAGAGTCCCCGCCGTCGCTCATCGACGTCGCGGTCCGTGACCGGCGCTGGGCGCAGGGCAATTTGCAGCACATGAAAATCATCGGCACGGCGGGCTTAAGCTTTGCCAGCCGCATGCACCTGGGCGTCGGCATAATGAGCTACCTGTCTTCGCCGCTTTGGCTGGTGATGCTCGGCATCGGCTTTGCGCTTGCGATACAGTCGCACTTGATTCGACCCGAGTATTTCAATCATGACTTTCAACTCTTCCCCTCCTGGCCGCGTTTCGATGTCGAACTGATGATGGCATTGTTCTGGTTCAGCATGGTGGTGCTGTTGATTCCGAAGATGCTGGGCCTGATTCGCGCGTTACTGTCGCGGCGCATCCGCCGCGGCGGCGGCGGCGTCATCGGAGTCGGCGCCAGCGTCATATTGGAAGTCATTCTCTCCGCCCTGTATGCGCCGGTGCTGATGTTGATCCAATGCCGGCATGTCTTCGAAATATTCATGGGCCGCGATTCCGGCTGGAAACCGCAGCGTCGCGACAGCGTCGGCACCACCTGGTCCGATGCTTGGCACTATCACAAGCGGCACATGCTATTGAGCTGCGTCACTGCGGTGATCGTCTGGTTCTTGTCGCCGCCGCTGCTGGCCTGGCTTTCGCCGGCGCTGCTCGGGCTGTTTCTCGCGGTGCCGCTGTCGCGCGCCAGCGGCAGCGTCAGTCTCGGCAAGTTCCTGTCGCGGGTAGCCTTGCTGCGCACACCGGACGAAGCCGAAACGCCGGCGCTGGTGACGCGCCGCCAGGAACTGGTGAGCCGTGCCGACGAGTTGCCGGACGACGGCTTGCGTCACCTCGCTCGCGATCGCGAATCGCGGCTGATGCACATCCACGGCAATTTGGCGCGGCCCGCCGATCCGCGCGGACAGCCAGATCCGCATGCCTTCACGGCGCAACAAAAACTCAATGATGCCGGATCGCTCGATGAGGCGCTGCGCTGGCTGACGCCCATCGAACGCGTTGAAGTCGCCGGCGATGCGCGGCTGCTCAATCAGCTCGCGCTGCTGCCGGATGCAACCCACCCCTCCTTCCTGATTTAAAGGACCCTTCCTATGTTGGTTCGACGACGCGCAGTACTCAAATCAGCCGTAGTGCTGGCCGCCGGTCAATGGGCCGCAGATGCCGGCGCCGCAACGCCCCCGGCTGCGCCCTTCGACTATGCCTGGCTGAAGGGCCAGGCCCGCAAGCTCGCAAGCGCCGCCTACCAACCCTCGCAGGATGCGCTGCCGCCGGCCATGGCGAAGCTCAGCTACGACCAATATCAGTCGCTGCGCTTTCGCACCGATCACGCCCTGTGGGGCAACTTGGGGCTGGCATTTCGGCTGCAATTCTTTCCTGTCGGGAGAAGTTTTACCGAACCCGTGCACCTGTTCGAAATCGTCGACGGCCAGGCGCGCGAGATCGTCTACGACACGGCCATGTTTGAATTCGACAAAGCCGGCATCGATCCGAAGCTAATGCATGATCGGGCGGGGTTCGCCGGCTTTCGCGTGCAGTTCGTGACGAACTGGAAGGCGGATGTGGCCGCCTTCTTGGGCGCCAGCTACTTTCGCGCGGTGGGCAGCGATACTCGGCAATACGGATTGTCGGCGCGCGCGCTCGCCGTTGATACGGCATTTCCGCGCCCCGAGGAGTTCCCGCGCTTCACCTCGTTTTGGTTCGAGCGGCCTGCGAAGGATTCGGGAACTCTAACCCTGTATGCCCTCATGGATTCGCCGAGCATCGCCGGCGCCCTGCGCTTCCAGATAGGGCCCGGCGGCACGCAGATCATGGACATCGACAGCGCGTTGTATCCGCGCAAGCCCATCGAGAGATTGGGAGTGGCGCCGCTCACCAGCATGTTCTTCTACGGCGAGAATGATCGGCGCGGAGCGAATGACTGGCGCCCGGAGATCCACGACTCCGACGGCCTGTCGATGTGGACCGGCGCCGGCGAATGGATCTGGCGGCCATTGACGAACCCCGCGCAGCTGCACTTCAGCTCGTATG
>JANYIY010000101.1 GCA_025358615.1 Gammaproteobacteria bacterium
CTCGCGGGCGTGTAGTTGCTGCCCACGAGCCAGGCCTGCTTGTCATACCAGGCCTGAGCCTGCGCGTTCGTCCAACGTTCGCGCGCCCCGGCAGTGGCTGCGAAGCACACTGCCAGGAGCATTGCGCCGAGTGTGGTCATCTTGCCAGCCATGAAATCCCCCTTTAAGTCCTACTCGGCCTTGGTCGCGCCGCTCGTAAAGCAATAAATGATGACGTTGCGGTAGGTCTCGCCGGGCGCGAGGCGCGCGGAGCCGAATTCCTTGCGGTTCACCGTATCCGGGAACAGCTGCGGCTCGAGCACGATGGCATCGCCTTCCCGATAGATATGATGCGACTTGCCCACGACCGTGCCGTCCAGAAAATTACCGGAATAGAACTGCAAACCGGGCTGGTTCGACCAAATTTCGAATCCCCGCCCCGAGACCGAGTCCATTAGGGAGGCGTGCAGCCGAGGCGACTTTGACACGTCACGCGCGATGACGAAGTTGTGATCGTAGCCGCGTCCGAACACCAACTGTTGCTCCTCGGCGTTGCGCACCCGCGCGCCCACCGGATGCGCCGTCGTGAAGTCGAACACCGTGCGCGTTCTTCAAGGTCACGGCATCGACTACCCGTCCATCGGCAAGTGCACCGAACCGGGTCCGCGTCGCCTCACCCGCGAAGCTCATGCCACCCAGGAGCGTGCCCACCATAAGCGCCGTGACTAGTTGAGTTTTGAGCATGCTAGTTTCCCTCTAATGGCTGTCGCGCGGCGTGCCGGACTTTTGGGCGACGCGCTGAAACTTCAAGGCCGTCTCGAGCACCGCCCCGCCGTCGAACTGGCCCGAGAGTCCGCGCTGGATTTGCTGCCAAGGAGTCTGTGAAGCGGGATATGCGAATCCACCTGCGGCCTTGAGCGTCTCACGGCGGCCTTCGAGCTCCGTCTCGTCAACCAACATGTTCACCTCACGGCGCTTCAGGTCCACGCGAATCCGATCCCCGCTGCGCAGCAGCGCCAAACCGCCGCCCATCGCAGCCTCCGGCGAGGCGTTCAAGATTGAGGGCGAACCGGATGTGCCGGATTGGCGGCCATCACCGATGCAGGGCAAGGCATCGATGCCGTTGCGGATCAGCGCCGCGGGCGGGTGCATATTGACCACCTCGGCGCCGCCGGGATAGCCGATCGGCCCCACGCCTCGAATCACTAGGATTGTTCGCTCATCAATGAGGGTCTCGGGCGAGTCGATCCGCGCCCGAAAATCCTCCGGCCCCTCGAACACCACGGCGCGAGCCTCAAAGGCGTCCGGATCCTTTGGGTCAGAGAGAAATCGCCTCCGAAAATCCTCGGAGATGCCGCTGGTTTTCATCACGGCAGAGTCGAATAGATTGCCGCGCAATACCATGAGTCCGGCCTTGAGCCGCAAAGGCGCATCGAAGCGGCGGATCACATCCTCATCGCTCGTCACCGACGCACCGTAGTTCTCCTGCACGGTACGGCCATTGGCCGTCATGACCGATGGCTCCAGCAATCCGTTGCGCAGCAGTTCTCCCGCCACGGCCGGAACGCCGCCCGCGCGGTGGAAGTCTTCGCCGAGATACTCGCCGGCCGGCTGCAGGTTGACCAGCATGGGCACGTCATGGCCGTATTTCTCCCAGTCGTCCAGGGTCAGTTCCACGCCCGCATGGCGTGCAACGGCGATCAGGTGAATGGGCGCATTGGTGGAACCGCCGAGTGCGGAGTTCAAACGGATGGCATTGAGGAATGCGTCTCGGGTCATGATATCCGAGGGCTTGCGATCAGCCCTCACCATCTCCACGATTTGGCGTCCGGTTTCCCAAGCCGCCTGTTGACGGTCTCGATAGGGCGCAGGAATCGCCGCCGACCCCGGCAGCGACATGCCGATCATCTCGGTCAGCGAATTCATGGTGGTCGCAGTCCCCATGGTATTGCAGAAGCCCGTGGACGGCGCGGATGAGGCCACCATTTCGATGAACTTCTTCGTGTCGATTTCGCCCTTGGCGAGCAAGTCGCGCGCTTTCCAGACGATGGTGCCAGATCCGGCGCGCTTGCCCTGATACCAGCCGTTCAGCATCGGGCCTACCGACAGCGCGATGGCCGGAATGTTCACTGTGGCCGCCGCCATCAAGCAGGCGGGCGTGGTCTTGTCGCAGCCAATGGTGAGCACCACGCCATCCAGAGGATAGCCGTACAGCACCTCGACCAGACCCAGATAGGCGAGATTCCGATCCAACAGCGCCGTGGGGCGCTTGCCCGTTTCCTGCAGCGGATGCACGGGAAATTCCATCGGAATGCCGCCGGCGTCGCGGATGCCTTCCTTGATGCGCTCGGCTAGCACCAGGTGGTGTCGATTGCACGGCACCAGATCGCTGCCGGTCTGCGCGATGCCGATGATGGGACGATCGGACTGCAGTTCCTCGAGAGAGATTCCGAAGTTCAGAT
>JANYIY010000103.1 GCA_025358615.1 Gammaproteobacteria bacterium
GGCCTTGCCCATCGGTCTCATTGGCCGGGATGGAACTCGCGCAGCCCAAGTTGACCCGCTAGGCTGCAAGTGGTGACGCCGTCGGGTGCGAACTGGAGCGCTTCTGGAGGATCGAGATGATGAACAGGACTCCATTCGTCCTCAACCTCGTCGCGCTCGTATTGTCACTGACAGCCCTTCCAACCGGGACGACGGGCGAGCTGCAGCCTCAGGCGCCCCGCACGACCGGGCAAGAGCGCTTGACCGAAGTGGCTTGCGTGGACGTGCCGCCGGGCGAGCAGCGGCCCGAATTTGGCTGCTTCAACATCGGCACGGTCAGGGAACTCAAGTTCCGTCAGACGGCCGTCTACTGGCATCTCCACGCGTTTGGAAGCAGAAAGGCTGCCGAGGCGGTCAGCAGTGCGACCGGAATCGTTGTGGAGGAAGACGGCCGCGTGTGGCTCTCTGAATTTGGAGCGCGCGACGCCGCTCCGCGTGGAGGTGAAGCTATCGCCGTCGTCGGACCGCTGCAGCTTCCCGCAGCAGAGAGTTACAGTGCCGTTCTCTCGTACGCGGTCATGCCGCCGGGCGACAGTTCGAGAGTACACACACCCGGGCCCTGAGGGCTGGTATGTGCTCGCGGGAGAGCAGTGCCTGGAGACTCCCGCAGGCGCGAATCGGGCTGGCGCGGGACAAACCATGACGGTACCACCGAACGTTCCAATGGAACTGAATGTAACCGGTACGACGCTCCGGCAGGCGTTTGCCCTGGTCATCCATGATTCGACTCAGCAGCGGGGAATTCCATCCGACTGGAAGCCATCCGGAAAATGTGGCCCGTAGCGTTCGCGTTAGCGTCAACGCACGGCGGCGAGGTCGAAGTGGGGATTTTCAATGATGCCAAGTCGATTACCAAAGGGATCGAGCACCGCCGCGACGCGAATGCCCTCGCCCACATCGTGCACCGGCTCGAGCGCTGTGGCGCCCAGCGCCAGCAGTCGCTGGTACGCACTATCGGCATTGTTCACACCCCACAGCGGCTGCGGCCCGGCCGAACCCGGCTGCCCATCCGGCAGTAGCCCGAGCTCGAAGCCGCCCACCGCGAAGCCGACGTAAAAGGGCTGATCGAAGTACGGTTCGACGCCCAGTAGATCGCGATAAAAGGCTTTGGCCCGCGCCAGATCGGGGGCCGGATAGATAGCGGTACGCAATCCCAGCAGCATGTTGCTCACTCCCGGTGGACGGAGTGGCGATTGAACACGCCGACTCGCCCGGCGTCAACGCCGGTAGCGGCACTTGGCAGCCGGCGCGCCGCGCCGCGCGCCGAGCCCTTGACCGCCTCTGCATTTTTATGCATCATGCGCGCATATTTATGCAGAGGCGAGAATGCTCCACGATCATCACCTGCAGGGCCGGCGCGAGGCGATCCTGAATATCCTGCGCGCCAGCGCGGTACGCGGCCAGGCGGAACTGACGCAGCTGCTCAGACGCAGGGGCTTTGCAGTCACGCAGTCATCGGTGAGCCGCGATCTGCGCGAGCTCGGCGTGCTCAAGGCCAGCGGCCGTTATCTGCCACCGCCCGCCGACACCGCCCATGCCAACGGCAACTTTGGCGCGCTGGCGCAGTTTGTGCGCACGGTAAAGCCGGCGGGCGCCTCGCTCACCGTCATCCGCACCAGCACCGGCGCGGCGCAAAGTGTCGCGGTCGCCATCGACAAGGCGGAGTGGCCCGAGGTGGTGGGCACGATTTCGGGCGATGACACGATTTTTATCGCCACGCCCGCGCCGCGCGCACAGCAGCGCCTGCTGGCACGACTGCACCAACTGTTCGGCATCTGAAACGTGGACAAGACTGTCAATGCGGGCGCAGAGCCCATCGTGCTGGCCTATTCCGGCGGCCTGGATACCTCGTTTCTCGTGCCCTGGGTGGCCGAGCATTATCAGCGGCCTGTTTTCACGGTCACGGTCGATACCGGCGGCATCGACACTGCGGCCGCCATCCTGCTGCGCGAGCGGGCGCTCGCCCTGGGCG
>JANYIY010000017.1 GCA_025358615.1 Gammaproteobacteria bacterium
CCAAAGCCGCCGAGGTCGCGAACAAGCAGTAGTTGGCGGGGCCATGCGCCCGTGAACTCATTCGGTACTCTGTTCGTACGTCGCAACTAGTCGGCGCCAGTTCCGGTAGCCTAATGTATCGCGCATTCCGCCTCGATTCGACTATATAACGGTCACGCATGCGTTCTGCAATTGAATTTACGATACCGCTTGCCGACATCAATATGACAGCGAGGCTTGTAGCACCCCAGACATTGGTTTACCTGCGCGGCCAAAGCCGCGGGAGAAGCATCGATGTGCGTGCCCGGTAGTCAACGTATACATTGCCGAATGCCGACACCAGGTCGCGCTCCTCGAAGCGAATCGCAATGAGGATGTAGGCGGTCGTGGCAATCGCAAAGATCGGATGCGCAACCGTCATCGTCGGCGCCGCCCAGACGATCGTCAGCCAGCCGATGTACAACGGATGCCGCACCAATTTGTACAGGCTCGGGGTGCGAAACACCGGCGCGCGATAGGACTTCTCGTTCAGGCGCCGCCAGATCTGCTTCAAGCCGAACAGGTCAAAATGATCGATCAGGAAAGTGGTGTACAGCAGCAGCAGCCAACCGAACACATACAGTCCGATGACGACGTCGCGGGCGGCGCCCGGCGCCAGATTCCACACCACGCCCCCAATCGGTTCCCAGTAAATGAACAGCGCCGCCAGCACAAGCAAACTCAACAACACATAAGTGCTGCGCTCTGCGGCTTCGGGCACGACCCGTTTCCACCATTCCTTGAATCCAGGCCGGGCCATACCGCTGTGCTGGACCGCAAAGACTCCCAGCAACCCGAGGTCCACTGTCAGGGCTTCTCCCAGCGACGACAGGAGAATGCCGTCCAGGCTGGTCGGCGTCAAAAATCCGCCTATGAATCCAACGCCGTAGAGAAAGACGGCGAGAAACACGAGGTAACAGACAATCCCGTAGATAAAGATTCCAATGCGCGACATTTCCAACTCCTGGTTGACACTTGAGGCGCCATAGGATGCCGCTGACCCGCCGCGCCACGCATGGGGCGAGGATCCCTATATTGAATGTCGCGGCTCCCTATCTTTTGGCGCCGCCCAACAGCCCGAGACTGCGCGCGGCGCTGGCGGCTCGCTGCCGGGTCGGCGCCTCCAGCCGAGCCATAATGGCCGACACATGATGCTCCACGGTTTTCGTGGAAATGCACAGCCGGTCGGCAATTTCCGTGTTGCTGAGGCCCTCGTCGACCAAGCCCAGCACCTGCGCTTGCCGGGCCGTCAGTCCCGCCGGATTGGCACGGGTGCGGGCCAGCGGACCGCGCGGAATAGCCCGCGCACCGTTGGCTCGCATCTGCCTGCGCAAGCGTGCGGCCGCCGGCCCCGCCCCCAGGCGATCGAACATCTCGAGCGCCACTCGCTGCGCCGAGTCATCGCCGCCGCTCAACGCCAGGGCTTGCTCATATGGACGGCCAAGAGCCCGCCAGCCCGCTGCCGCTTCCTGCCAGCGGCCCTCGCAATGATCGCGAAACGGCTGCGACAAATTGCCCGTAGCCGAAATCTCATCGCCCAACAGGTACAGCCACAGCGCCGCATCCTCCGCCACCCAATACGCATTTCGCTCAACTGCCAGCGCGTGCACCGCCCGCAGTGTAGATTTCGGATCCGCACTGATGGCAGGCGCCGCGATATTCATCTCGAGCCAAGCGATTTCGGCCTCCAGCACAGCGACATACACGCTGCGCTGCAATTCAGCCATGCTGTCCGACAGACGGCGAGCGGTGTCGAGCGGCGCTTCGAAATCCTGATCGCTGCGGCGGATGCGCAGGCGCGCCAGGGCAATCAACGCGGGAAACCGGTACACGTCGGCGGCGTAGCTTCGGCTGGATACCTCTTGAGCTTCTTCCTCTGCCGCGGCCCAATCCCCCTGGTCCAGCCAGACCATCGCACGCCAACCCCGCAAATAGCCCTCCCAATGCGTGAGCTCCAGGCCGATCGCATACGACACGCCCCGCTCGATGCGCGCGAGCGCCGAAGCATAGTCGCGGCGCCAAAAGTAAGTGCAGGACAAATTGCAGGACGCACGTTCCACGTGATCGTGAAATTTGTCGGCCACGGCAAGGTCGAAGCTCTGCTCGACTTCCTTGCACCTGCCGGAGCGGACCATATCCGCCTTGGCCGAGCCAATATTCGCCAGGGCGTGAATGATGATTTCCTTCTCCCCCAGCTGCCTCGCGAGGTTCAGCGCGCGCTCGCCCCAGCTGACGGCACCGTCCATTCGGGACGCGAGCATCTCCAGCTGCGATTGATGCGAATAGGCCCAGGCAAGCTCAGGTCCCGCGGGCGCCGTTTGCAGGACTGCGATCGCCTCCTCGATATATCGCTCCGCCTCGCCGCGGCGTCCGCACATCCATGTGAATCGGGTGAGGCGGGTGAGATCCCGTCCGAGGCCAACAACATCCTTGGCGGCACGTCTAAAGTGTGCCGCCTCCGTCATCGAGATAACGGCGACGTCGGCCGCACCCATCAGATAGGCCTGCTCGGCGTGCCGCTCCAGAACTTCCACGGCCTGGTCGGAGTCAAGCACATCACGATGGCGAAGCATCGCGGCAAAGTGCGAGGCGGCTTCGCGCGGCGCGCCGGCACGAGCGGCTTGCTCGCCGGCGTGGTGCGCAAATTGCAGCAGAGGCGGTACATCTCCGGCGAGCTCGGCATGGTGCGCCACTTCACCGGCACGGGCATCGGGGCGCTGTTTCAGTATATCGACGACTTTTGGGTGCAGGTTCCGCGACCGCACCGGCGCAATGGATGATTCGATGGCGCGGCGTGCGAGTTCATGGCGGAATTGTAGTAACCCTCCCTGCAGCGAGAGCATCCCCTTCTCCACGCAAATATCGAGGCCGGCGCCGATCGCCCCTTTGACCAGATCGGCGACGACCGTGGTTTCCGCGCGGCGCGGAAATATCGATACGGCCTCTAATACGACTCGGCCCAGCTCCGGAAGGCGCGATGCGCGGGCAGCGTGGAATCGCGAACCGCATCAGTGGGTACATCGCCTTCCACCGCCAACGCCTCGGTCACCAAGAACGGATTACCGGCGGTCAAAGCAAACAAAGCCTCGCCGCTGCGTCCCGTTGACGCGGCGAGCTGGCGCACGGCGGCAAGCGACAGGGGCTCCAGCGTCATGCGCTCCACGCTTCCGGTGGGTGCGTCGCCAAGCACGCTGCGCATCGGTGACCGTGCGTCCACTTCCTCGTCGCGATAGGTGATCAATATCAACGCGCGGACTCGAGCGATGCGCCGCGCAAGAAAACGGATCAAATCCAAGGTGGCCGTATCCGCCCAATGAACGTCTTCGATGATGAGCACGGACGGAGCCACGCCGTCGGATAAAAGTCGCAGCATCCACTCGAAGGAGCGGATGTGATCCGCGCCCAGGTCGAAGGATTCGCCGCTGGCGCGCGCAATATCGCGCAGCGGCAGCAATACCTCGGGAGTGGACAGGTTCTCGCAGGCGCCCCAATGCACGCGTGCGCGCGCGGCATGCGTGGCGACGAATCACCCCACCAGAGTCGTCTTGCCGGTGCCCGCTTCCGCCGCAATAGCGACTATACGACCCCGACCGTCACCGGCCAGCCCAAAGGCACGGCCCAGCCTTGCTAATTGTTCATCCCGCTCTAGAAGTTCGATCGCAGTACCCCCGGCTTTCGTCCGGCCAACCCGTATGTGTACCGCAGAGTCCAGCAAATGGGCAATCGTCGCAGCCATTTCTTAGAAATCTCCCCGCGTAATCCTCCATTGTCCTGACGAATGAGGTGGCGATAAATCGTCTGAATTGATTACCCGAATGCGGCGCAGCATTGCGGAGTTTGATGACTACCCCACATCCTGAGCTTCTTCTTGGTGTTATCTTTGTCCAATGACCGAGGACTGGGCGAAGTGGGAGAGCTTGGTTATCGACGGAGCGTATCCGTTGCGGCGTTTTCTCACTCGGTCGGACCACAGTGTGGTATTTCTCACCGAATACACGAAAAACACGGCCGCCGATGCGGTAATCAAGCTCATTCCAGCGGACCCGGTCGCCGCTGAGGCGCAGCTGGTCCATTGGAAGGCAGTCGCCACGCTGTCGCATCCCCATCTGATTCGCCTTTTCGACGCAGGCCGCTGCCAACTCGGTGGGCATCCGTTTCTCTTTATTGTGATGGAGTATGCCCAGCAGACCCTCGCGGAACTGCTTCCCCGCCGGGCCCTGACCTTCGAAGAAGTCCAGGAATTGCTGCCGCCCACGATGGACGCTCTCGCTTTCCTGCATGGCAGGAACCTGGTGCACGGCGGCTTGAAGCCGCCGAATTTTCTGGTCGTCAACGATCAACTGAAACTGGCGAGCGACAGGGTACGCCCTACCGAGGGAAAGAATGGAGCGACCCCTGCCGGCGATATCCGCGCTCTCGGCGCCACGTTGGTCGAGGCGCTGACGCAACATCGGCCCGATGAACACGCCGAGGCCATATCCTTGCCCGATACTTTGCCGTCGGCATTCGCAGACACTCTGCGGCGCTGCCTCAGCGCCAATCCCGCCGATCGACCCTCAATTGCCAATCTCGACGCTCAACTCAAGGGCGCACAGCCACCCAGCCTCTCGCCGCCCTCGCCCTCGCCCTCGCCTTCGCCTTCGCTTTCGCTTTCGCCCACTCCCGCGGCCGCGGCCGTGAACGGAACCGTGCCTCATCCTCAGCCGGGACGCGTTGAATCCGCGCGGCTAGCGGCACCTCAGCCGACGTTGCCGGGGCGGCCCATGCCGGGACGGCCCATGCCGCGGCAACGTGTACCGCTGCCTGCGATTGCAGCGGCACTGGTTCTGTTGGCGGTGGTGTGGGCGGGGGCAGGTCTGTTTCACGGCCATCCGAAGGCGCCGCAACCGGCCGCGAGCACCGCGCCACCCGCGGCCCAGGCAGCGCCCCCGGTCGCAACTGCAGCATCATCCGCAACCCCGATTCCGGTGCCTCCCTCGGTGGTCCATCAAGAAATCCCAGATGTCTCGCGCCGTGCGCGCGCATCGATTCGCGGCACCATCAAGGTCAGCGTTCGGGTCAGCGTCGATCGCTCGGGCAAAGTCATCGCCCAAGCTCTGGAGAATCGCGGATCCAGCAGGTATTTCGCGCGCGTGGCAGGCGAAGCCGCGAAAAAATGGCGTTTCGCTGCGGACAGCCAGGACTTGCGCCGGTGGCTGTTGCAATTCGAATTCACTCGCGACGGCACCGCCGCCCACGCGGTGCCGCGGCTTTAAGTCCCCTTAGGTTGCGCAGGAAGTGCATTGACTGGCCGGCGCCCGCGGCTCAAAATCAAGTTGATCGATGGTGACGTTGGAATTACGGAGGATTCCACAGATGTCGAGCGCCATTGCAATTATCGCCGCCCTGGCCATAGCCCTGCTTCTCGGCGGATGCTCTCTTTACCACCACGCCTTCCCTGACAGCCACCCCACTCAACCTGGATACGACCTCGAGATCGTGCAGTTGGATGACTTTGGTTCGTTCTGGGAGCCGTCCAGAGCTCGGGCGACGCTGGCAAAGGTCGAGGCTCAATCGCAGTCCAGAAGCGAGAGCACCTATGTGGTCGTGTTCATCCATGGCTGGCACAACAATGCAGCGCCGGACAATGCGAACCTTCAAGAATTCAATCAATGGCTCGGTAAGCTTGCAACCGAACTAGGTCAGCCGGCACGTGCGGCCGCGCGCCTGGAGCTGACCGGCAGCCCGGCCTTCAAACTGCTAGGGATTTACGTCGGGTGGCGCGGCCGAGCCCTGCCGGGCGTGTTGGACTACGGCACCATGTGGTGGCGGAAATCGGCAGCCGAGCGAGTGGGCGATGGCGATCTGTCGGAATTCCTCGAACGACTGCAGCGCATGTATCTGCGGGCCAACTCCCTGAATCGCTATGCTCAGGACCCCGCTCACACGACATTTACAGGTCTCTTCACGATCGGACACAGCTTTGGCGGACAGGTGCTTCTCAAGGCGATCGCCCGGCCGCTAGAGGCTGAGTTGGCTATGCGCGCACCCTCGCTCACTGACGCGCTCGAACCCGCGCCGACACCTCCGACGCCGACGCTCGAAAGAGTCCCCATAGACAGCTTCGGAGACCTGAACATTCTGGTCAATCCGACCACCGAGGCCTACCAGTTTGCACGGATCGATGGTCTGTATCGGCAGCTCGCGTATTCGTCGCAACAGACACCGCAGCTGGTGGTGTTCTCGCGGACAACGACGTACCCCGGCAGTCTTTCTTTCCGATCGCCCGGGCATTGACCAGGCCGTTTCGACCGACGTTGAGAAATCCCTATCAAGGCGCGCTGTGGGGCAAGGCTCTCGGCGAGCTTACCGACCAGCAAACGCATTCGTTGGCCGACGACAAGATGGCGCCCGACTCGCTGACCGACGAGGACTTCACTCCCGAAAATCGGCATAAGGTCGCCGACTTCGATTTCTCCTCCGACACGGTGTTCTCGAAAGTCAGGCTTTCCCGTCTCCCGGGACGCGCAACCATTGCGAACAGCCCGGTACTGGTCATCTACACCCATGACAAGATCATCGACGGTCACAACGGGGTCTTTGATCCCAAGTTCATGGCCTTTCTGCCGCAATACATTGCTTACATCGAAGGCAAGCGCATCGTTCAACGCTATCAGCGGTTCCGGCAAACTCCGGGGTACGCGAATTTCACCTCGCCTGCCCCTGCAGATGCTACTTCGGGGCAGAATTAGACGGATTCGGCTGCCCGGGAGTCCACGGCGCGTGCGGCATTTCCCCATATCGGTGACAATAGGCGCATGACTCACGCTGCCATTGTCGGCTGGGGCAAGTGCCTGCCGCCGTCAATACTCACGAATCAAGACCTGGCCACCTTCCTGCCGACGGACGATGAGTGGATAACCTCGCGTACCGGCATGAAGGAACGGCGCATCTCGCATGTTCCCGGCATCGAACTTGCCATCACCGCGGCGCGGCGCGCCATTGCCTGCGCCGGCATGGCCGGCAACGACATCGAACTCGTCATTTACGGCAGCTGCAGCAACGATGAGACTGTGCCCAACAGTGCCTCCGGCGTGCAGCAGCGCATCGGTGCGACTCAGGCCGCCTCGTTCGACGTCAATACCGCCTGCACCAGTTTCATGTACGGACTGTCGATAGGCTCATCGATGATCAAGAGCGGGATCGTCAAGAACGCGCTGGTCATTGGCGTAGAGCTGATCTCGCAGTACATGGACTGGGACAATCGCAATGTGTCCGTACTGTTCGGCGACGGCGCCGCAGCGATGGTGCTGCAGCGATCGCACGAAGAGACCGGCGTGATCGCGGAGAAGCTGCAATGCTATGCCGACTCGCGGCAAATTCTGCGGGTGCGCGGCATGGGCACCATGTACGCCAATCTCGGCGTGCAGTTCGGGCAAACCAGTTGGGACTTCGACGGCCAGGAGATCTTTCGCAAGGCCGTGGAAGGCATGAGCGCGGCCAGCCACGATGTGATGCAGCGCGCCGCTGTGACCATGCACGACATTGCGCTGGTGGTGCCGCACCAGGCTAACCTGCGCATCATCGATGCCGTCGCCAAGCGCGCCGGTGCGAGCCCTGACAAAGTGTTTCTGACCGTGCAGAAGTACGGCAACATGAGCTCGGCCACCGCGCCCGTTGCCCTGGTCGAGGCCGTTGAAGAAGGTCGCGTGCCGCCCGGCGGCCTGGTGCTGATGCCGGCGTTTGGCGGCGGCCTCACGCTGTCTGCGCATTTGATCCGCTGGGGTCAGCGTATGACGCCGCTGCATGTCAGCGACGCCGAGCTGCCGCCCTCCACCCAGACCGCACTCGAGATCGTCAACGACATCCGCGCGCAGAAGAAGTTGGGCGAAGCGCAAGTGGCCCGCTTCAAGAGTTTGAGCTTTGCGGAGAATCGAACCGGCTGAGTGCCTAGTGCATGAACGGTTGCGCCTCGACCTCGCCGGCTTCCTGGTTGCGCCGCTGCGCACGCAGCGCATCCACCAGCAACCTCCCTGCCTGCGCTTGTGCGCCACGATCGCCGCTGGCAAGCACCAGCGCCTTGCGCGCGCAGCCCTCTGCTTGCCGCGCATCGTTTTCCGTGAGCCGCAAGCGCCCACGCTCGATCCAGAGCAGTGGATTGTTAGGCTCGATGCGCAAGGCGCGATCCAGCGTCGAAGAGGCAGCGTCGAGATCGCCGCGCGCAATCAATGTCCGCGCCTGCGTCACCAGCGAACTGGTGGCGGCCGATAGATGATTCTCGCGCGGCGGCGGCGCACGCTGCGGACGCGGCGCTAGCGGCGGTGCGGGCGGGAGTGGGCTCGATGACTGCGGTTCTGCGGACTGATTGTCCGGCATATCGGGACGCTGCGCGGGCGACTGGCAACCGCCGAGCAGCGCCGCCAATGTGAAAAGAGCGGCGGCCGCTCTCAATGTACGATGTTCTTGAGCCATGTCTTGATCTTGTCACCCAAGGTGCCGGTTGGCGAGTTATCGCTTCGAGACGCAGCGCAGCCAGGTTTTGCAGGCAGTGCCACGTCCTTCGGCAAGGAGACGGCGACGGCGTCCGCGCTGCAGGCCGGAGTGGTCTCCAGTCCGTCGCCGAATCCGATCCAGCGATCTTCGACCAGCTCCGGCGGCACCAGCTCGAAGGACGTTGACTTGAGTTTTGCCAAGGTATCCAGCCACACGGGCAGCGCGCCGGCGGCGCCCGTGAGTCCGGTTGCACGATTGTCATCGTAACCCACCCAGGCAACAGCCAAGTAGCTGCCGGTGAATCCCGCAAACCAGCCATCGCGCGTGTCGGAAGAGGTCCCGGTTTTGCCCGCGACCACGGTGCCCGACGGCAATCGAGCCGACGCCGCGCGGGCGGTGCCGCGCGTGGTCACCAGTGTCAGCATTCGATCGAGTTGGTAGACGGCGGCCGGCGCCGCCGCTTGTTCCACCTGAACTCTGAAAGTTTTGAGCGGCCGGCCCTGCTCATCCACCACCGCATGCACCGCACGCAGACGGGCGCGAAAGCCGCCGTTCGCCAGCGCTGTGTACACCTGCACCACCTCCAGCGGTGTCATCTCCACGGTACCTAGCAGCAGGGAAGGATTGAGCACCGGTGGGGTCTCGAGGCCAAGCCGCTGCAGAGTCGCGGCAACCTTGGGTAAGCCGATGTCGAGGCCCAGGCGTATGGTCGCCAAGTTCATGGACTCGGCCAACGCCCGCGCCATCGGCACCCGGCCGTACACCTGATGCTCGAAATTCTGCGGCGCCCAGACACTGCCGTTGGGCAGCTTCAGTTCGATCGGCGCATCTTCGATCAAGGTAGCTGCGTTGTAGCGGCCCGATTCGAGCGCAGCCAGGTACACTGCCGGCTTCACCAGAGAACCGATCGGTCGGCGCGCATCCAGCGCGCGATTGAAACCATCGCTGCCACTGTCGCGCCCGCCGACCACCGCCACCACATCACCGCTGTTCGGCTCGGTGACGATCACCGCACCTTCGAGGTGATCGCCTCGCACACGACTCGCCGCATCCAGGCGCTTCAGATTGGTGGCCAGTGCGCGCTCGGCAGCCGCCTGTACGCGCGGATTCAAGCTCGTATACACGGCGAGGCCGGCGGCGGCGAGATCTGCCTCGGCGTAGTCGCGCTTCAAATGACGCCGCACCAGATCGAGATAGGCCGGAACGTAGTTGCCGCCCGGTGGCTTCAGCCCAAGCGGAGCCGCCGCAGCTCGTGCGGCCGAATCGGCGTCGATCAGATGCGCGCTGCCGAATTCTTGCAGTACCAGGTTGCGCCGCGCTCGGGCGCGGTCGGCATGTTTGCGGGGATCGTAGTAGGACGGCCCCTTGACCAGGCCGATGAGCGTCGCAAGCTCGCCCACATCGAGCTCGGCGAGCGGCTTGGCAAAGTAGTACTCGCTGCCCAGCCCGAAGCCGTGGATGGCCCGCGACCCATCCTGGCCCAGATACACCTCATTGAGGTAAGCGACCAGAATCTCCTCCTTGGAGAAATTCGCCTCGAGCCGCAGTGCCATCACCGCCTCGGTCGCCTTGCGGCCAAAGCTCTGCTCGTCCGACAAAAAGTAATTCTTGACGAGTTGTTGCGTCAGCGTGCTGCCGCCCTGCACCACGTGGCCGGCTCGAAGGTTGGCCCACATGGCGCGCATCACGCCGCGCACGTCGACGCCGTTGTGTTCATCGAAGCGCCGATCCTCGATCAGCTTCATACCGGTACGCAGCAACGGCGGCACATCGGCGGGCGACAAGACCAGCCGATCTTCGCCGTGGATCGGGAATACGCTGCCGATTATCGGTGGATCGAGGCGAAATACCGGCAGCTCCCTGCCATCACCCTGCCTCAAAGCCGTGATCGAATTCGAGTCCGCATTGATCGCGACCAGCTGCGCCTCGCGCAGCTCGTCGCTGAAGCGCACGCGGCGCGCATGCAGGATGAACGAATTACCCTGGCGTCGATAGTTGCCGGCACCCGCCAACGGATCGCCGGAGCGGTAGTGCAGCCGGTGCAGTTCCTCCTCGAGATCGCCGGCTCCCACCGGCGCGCCGGCATAGAGTTCCAACGGCGACGCATAGACATGCGCCGGCACCGACCAGTGCCTGCCCTGAAACTCCTGTTTCACCACGCGGTCCAGATGCACGACCCACAGCGCGCAGGCCACGGCGAGCACCACGCACAGCAAAGCGAGCGCAGCTCCCCAGCGGAGCAGTCGGGAACGCATCTTCCGAGATCTAGCCAAAATGGACCGTCAGTGCCTCAAGTTCGGTGGCGACTTGGGAGGGTGTTTCCGGCGATGGCATGGCGATGGATTTCACGGTGAGGCCGGTAGTGTGACGCTGAAAAGCGCCCTGTCAACCAGCCCCTTAGGATCGCTCACTGAATACCTCGACAACATATAATGCAGCCATGGAACACGCCAATCTCGCTCCCAGCCCGGCACTTGCCGAGGACGCCGTGCGCACCTGTATTGACGTGCTGCGTGCCATCGAGGCCGATCGTTCGCACCTCACGCGCCTGACGCAGGATCAGCGCAGAGAATTGCTGACGCTGGCCGGCCTCATCGCCAAGCCTGAGCGGCATGGCCTCGTGAGAATGGCGAAGGCCTTCAGGCGTGCCGAACGCGAAGCCGTGAAGGAACACGACCGCAAAGTCATCGAACGAGCGGGCCTGCGCATTCAGCGGCGTTCGGCGGAGTACGCGCCCCTGTGGCTCGAACCGCCCAAGCCCGAAGACCTCGGCGAGCGCCACGAGTTCCATCAGCAACGCTCCTGCTACGTCTGCAAGCAGCCCTTTGCAAATATGCATCGCTACTACGATTCGATGTGCAACGTGTGCGGCGATTTCAATTATGCCAAGCGACAACAAGCTGCGGACCTCGGCGGCCGCTACGCGCTGGTCACCGGCGCCCGCGTCAAGATTGGTTTTCAAGCGTCGCTCAAACTGCTGCGGGCCGGTGCGCATGTCATCGTCACCACGCGCTTTCCCATTGACGCCGTCGAACGCTACTCAAAACAGCCGGATTATCCGGCGTTTGGCGGGCGCCTGCAGGTGTATGGCATTGACCTGCGACATACTCCGAGCGTGGAGCTATTCACGCGATTTCTCGTCGAGCGCCTGCCGCGGCTCGACTACATTGTGAATAATGCCTGCCAGACCGTGCGTCGGCCGGCGGGCTTCTTTCAGCACCTTCTCGCCGCGGAAACCGCATCTCTCGCCGCGCTCCCGGAGAGCTGGCG
>JANYIY010000018.1 GCA_025358615.1 Gammaproteobacteria bacterium
GAAGCGCAGCCGGTAGCGGCGCCGGAATTCGCGTACCGCCTCGGGATTGAGCGGAGTCTCACGCGCCGGCAGTAGCTGTATGCGGTCGAGCTTGTCCAGTGAGCGCTGAGTGTCAGGATCGAAGCGCCGAATGCTGTCCACGTCGCGGTCCAGCATGTCGATTCGATACGGAGTATCCGAGCCCATCGGAAAGACGTCGAGCAGCGAGCCGCGCACCGCGAATTCGCCATGCGCGACTACTTGCGTGACGGCGGCGTATCCGGCCAGCGCCAGTTGCGCGCGCAGCGCATCCAAATCCAGCGTCTCGCCGACATGCACTTTGAGGGAGTAGGCTTCCACGTAGCTGCGCGGCGCGAGACGCTGCAGCAGAGTGTCGATGGCCACCAGCCAGATACCTTGGCGGGCACGCGGCAGTTCCGCCAAGGTGGCGAGCCGCGCCGACGTGATATCGGGATGCGCCGAGAAGCTGTCGTAAGGGAGGGTTTCGAGGTCGGGAAATACCCGGGCATTCAATCCGGCGCCGGCAAAGAATCGAATTTCATCGCTCAGTGCTTCCGCGTCGCGGGTGTTTTGTGCGATGACGATGAGCGGCCCTTTGCTCCGGGCGGCGGCCTCGGCGATGGCGAGCGCAGCCGTGGCTCCATAGAGCTTGCCCCATTTGACGACGGGCGTCGGGGTTTGTGGCAGGGTGGGTTCGAGTAGCGTCATCGACACTTCAAAAATGGAAACGAATAAATGCCCGCCGCGAACCAGTCGCGGTGGGCGTGAATCAAGACCCCTCGAATCTTACGCGATTTTGCTTTAGGAGTTGGCGACGACGCTGTGAATCACGTGGCTGGCTTCGAAGTACACGACGAAACCCGGATATTCCCAACGCGAAATCGGCGGCTTGCCGACGGCCGGAACTTTGGTCACCGGAGCGCCGAATTTGCTGGCAACTTGGTCCATGGACATGCCGCGAGCCGGTGTCGCGACATCGGACTCTTTGACGGCGATGCCGCTGTCGACCTCGACGGTCTCGGCCCCCGCGAGGCCGCTGGCGAACACTGCCGCGAGCAGTAGGCATTGATACCTCATGGCGCACCTCATTTGTTTACCCCCATCCTTTAGGACCTTTTGGTCCCCCCAAACTATAGCATCACCCCCGGGATCCGATACTTGACCCATTTAACATTCTGATTACCTTGCCAATTGTGGTTTAATCGCCGCGCATGTTCCAGCCCGTACCGATTTTCGTCGGCCTGCGCTATTCGCTGGGCCGCGAGCACAGCTTTTTCGTGTCCTTCATCACCTGGGTGTCGCTATTCGGGGTCGCTCTGGGTGTGGCCGCCCTGATCACGGTGCTGTCGGTCATGAATGGCCTGGAATCCGAATTGCGCAACCGCCTGCTCAGCCTGACCGCGCACGCCAGCCTGAATGCCTCGGGAGCGCCTATCGCGGACTGGCAGGCCCGTATTCAGCAACTTAAGGGCTCGCCGGGCCTTCAGGGCGCGGCGCCATTCCTCGATACCGACGCCATGTTGAGCCGGCCGCCGGCCATGAGCGGGGCCATCGTGCGCGGCATCGATCCCACGCTTGAACCCGAAGTGTCTTCCATCGCGGATGCCATGCGCGAGGGCAAGCTCAGCGATTTGGAGCCCGGATCGAACCGGATCATTCTGGGCCGCATGCTGGCCTACCAGTTGCAGGTGGGGGTGGGCGATTCGGTTACCGTCATGATTCCCGGCAACGTGGCATCGGGCACGGGCGCCACAGATGCCATCGTGCCGCGGCTGCAGGACTTCCACGTGGCGGGTATTTTCGAAGTCGGGCTGCAGGAGCACGACAGCGTCCTGGCGCTGGTCAATCTCAAGGATGCCGAGGCGTTTCGCAGCATGACGGGACCCGGCGGAATACGGCTGAAATTCATCGATGTACTCAAGGCGCCGGAGTTGGCGCGTGCGGCCGCCGCGCGGCTCGCGCCCGGACTCAAGGTGCGCGACTGGACGGAAGAGAATCAGGCGTACTTTCGCGCCATCCGTATCGAAAAGACCATGATGGGAATAATCCTGTTGCTGATCGTCGCCGTAGCCGTGTTCAATATCGTGGCGACCCTGATCATGGTGGTGAACGACAAGCGCACCGACATTGCCATCCTGCGCACTCTGGGCTTGAGTCCCCGCGGCGTGGTGGGGGTGTTCATGACCCAGGGCGTGCTCATCGGTTGGATCGGCACCGCCGTTGGCGTGGCGCTCGGCCTCGCCATCGGACTCAACGTGGATGTCATCGTGCCTTTCCTTGAACAGCATCTCGGATTCCACATCATGGATCCCGATGTGTACTACATATCGGGCCTGCCCAGCGAAGTGCATGCAGGTGACGTCGTGAGAATCGGCGCGGCTGCGCTGATTCTGACACTGATTGCCACGGTGTATCCGGCACTGCAGGCCGCGCGCACCCAACCCGCCGAAGCATTGCGCTACGAATGATGGGCTACTGGTACGAAGGATTCGTGGGGCTGCGGTACTTGCGCGCTTCGCCGAAGCGCGGGTCGGTGTCGCTGATCGCCGGCATCGCGATCTTCGGCCTGAGTTTGGGTGTCGCAGTGCTGATCGTGGTGTTGTCGGTCATGAATGGATTTGAGGAAGTGCTGCGGACACGAATTTTGAGTCTGACCGCGCACGCGACCATATCCACGCTCGACGGGCGGATTGCCGAGTGGCGCCCCGACGTGGCGAAGTTGCAGCACTTTCCAGGCATCGAAGCGGCCGCGCCGTACATCGAGGAGCAGGGCATGCTGATTCACGGCGACCGGTCGTCCGGTGTGCTGGTGCGCGGCGTGCTGCCGGAGTCGGAACGGCAGGTCGTCGATCTGCGGCCGCATTTATTGAGCGGCCGAATGAGCGATCTGGCCGGCGGTAAGTATCGCGTCATCCTGGGTCAGGCGCTGGCGGAGGAGCTTGCGGCGAAGGTCGGCGATCGGGTGGTGCTGCTGGTTGCCTTGGGAGACGTGACGCCGATTGGCGTAATCCCGCGAATGCGCGCCTTCGAGGTGGCCGGGATTCTGTCCATCGGCATGTATGAATATGACCGGCGTATCGCCATCGTGTCGATGCCGGACGCCGCCAGGCTGCTGCGCATGGGCGATGACGTCACGGGCATTCGCCTGCGCCTTACCGACATGTACGCCGCGCCGCGCGTGGCACGTGCCGCCGCTCTGGCCATCGGCGGCGATAATCTGGAAACGCAGGATTGGACCAACGAGCACGCGAATTTCTTCCGCTCGATCGCGATCACCAAACGCATCCTGTTCTTCATCTTGTCGCTGATGGTGGCTGTTGCCGCTTTCAACATCGTCTCGACCATGGTGATGGTGGTGAAGGACAAGCGCCGCGACATCGCCATCCTGCGCACCTTCGGCGCGTCGCCGCGCGGCATTTTGACGATATTCGTCGTGCAGGGCAGCCTGATCGGGCTGCTCGGCATAGGCGCCGGCGTACTGCTCGGCGTCGTAGTGGCGGTGAACCTGCAGGAGTTGGTGCACGGGCTGGAGAGCATCGTCGGCTTCAAATTCCTGGACGCACGGGTGTACTTCATGAGCGACCTGCCGGCCCGCGTGCGCGTCAGCGACGTGGTGCGCATTTGCGGCTTCGCCTTCGTGCTCGCCTGCCTCTCCACTTTGTATCCCGCGGCGCGTGCGGCGCGCCTGTTGCCGGCAGAATCCCTGCGAAACGACTAGGATGGAAACGATGATGCCGAATGCAGATGCGGTGGTGCTGTTGGGCAAGGATCTTGCCAAGGATTTCGTCCAAGGCGATATGAAGATACAGGTGCTGCGTGCGGCGTCGATCAAAGTTCGCGCCGGCGAACGCATCGCCATCGTCGGTGCTTCGGGATCCGGGAAGACGACGCTGTTGCAGCTGCTCGGCGGCCTGGATTTGCCGACCAGCGGCACGGTGGAAATAGACGGGTCCGCCATGAATCGCCTGAACGATGCGCAGCGCGGCTACTTGCGCAATCACGCCGTGGGCTTCGTTTATCAATTCCATCACCTGCTGCCGGAATTCACCGCCCTGGAGAACGTTGCAATGCCGCTGCTGGTGCGGCGCATGAATCCGCGTGACGCCAAGCAGCGCGCCGGCGAATTGCTAGCGCGCGTCGGCTTAAGCGCGCGCCTCACGCATCGACCCTCGCAACTGTCGGGGGGTGAACGACAGCGCGCCGCGGTGGCGCGCGCGCTCGTAACTCAACCGAAGCTGGTGCTGGCCGACGAACCCACGGGCAATTTGGACGGTGCGAATGCGGCGCAGGTGTTCGAATTGATGTTGGAACTGAATCGCGAGTTGGACACGAGCCTCGTTATCGTGACCCACGATGAACGGCTGGCGTCGCGGCTCGACCGCGTGTTGGTGCTGGCGGACGGAACTCTAGTCGAGCGCGGCGCTGCGCACGACTGATCGGGCGCGGCGGCGGCGCAGGTGGAAAATCACGTGGACGCGCCACGCCAGTTGCGCCAGCACGTAGCCCGCCGCCGCCGCCGCCAGCCCCAGAACCAGCGCGCCGAGCAGCAGCGGCGCCCATAACTGGTGGACCTCGGTCCACAGGGTGCGCGCCTTGAGCGCATGCAGGACGGGCATCAGATCCATGCCCATGAGCTTGGCGCCGATCCAGATCGAGCCCGCCACCTGGGGCAGCCAGGTGAAGGGGTTGCTGATGAACACCGTGGCAATGAGCACCGGAAGATTCAGTCGAAACAGCATGCCGAGTATGACGCAGGTCACAAGATGCACCGGCAGCGGCGTGGGTGGAATAAAGGCGATAAACAGGCCCAGGGCGAACGCCCGAGTCACGCTGTGGCGGTTGAACGTCCAGCAGCCGCGACCCTGCACCAGTACCTTAAAGGGCTTCAAACACCAGAGCTTCTCCAGCGAATGGCGGTCGGGTGTGATGCGTTTCAGCCAGCCTTGCATGTTGCCTGATTTTCGCACATCAGCGACAAGGGGCCTCGTGTACCACGTAAATCAACAGGTTAGCCTGCAGTCGATGGCCGTATCTCAACCGTCGGCGCTCAAGTATCATGCCGGCAGATTTATACTCGACGAAAGAGGACGCAATGTGGGAGATCATCCGCGCCGGCGGCGGCTTCATGTGGCCGATCATTTTATGTTCCATTGCCGCGGTGGCTATCATATTGGAGCGCCTTTGGACTTTGCAAAGCAGTCGCGTGATACCGAGAGACCTCTCGCAAAAGGTCTGGAACTGGATCGAAGCCGACCGGCTCAGCGACGAGCTGGTGGCGGCGCTCGAGCAAAATTCCCCCCTCGGCAAGTTGCTGGCCATCGGCCTTGCCAACCGCAATAAGCCGCGCGCCTTGATGGTAGAACGTCTCGAGGACGGCGGCCGCCACGTGGTCCACGAATTGGAGCGATTTTTGAACACTCTGGGCACCATCGCGGCCGTTGCGCCGCTGCTGGGGTTGCTAGGCACCGTGGCCGGCATCATTCACGCTTTCAATGCCATTACGGCCAATGGCATCGGCGACCCGCGCATTCTGTCCGGCGGGATCGGCGAAGCGCTGATTACGACGGCCGCAGGCCTTACGGTTGCGATTCCCTCGCTCATCGCCTATCGCTTTATGCGCGGCAAGGTCGAGCGCTTGGTGGTGCGCATGGAGAAAGAAGCCATGAAGCTGGTCGATGCGCTGGATGAGCGCGGCCAGCTGCTCGCGGCCGATTGAATATGAATCTTCGCCCGCGCCACCGTGAAGATCCGGAGATCAATTTGATCTCGATGATCGACGTGCTGCTGGTGCTGTTGATCTTCTTCATGGTGTCCACCACCTTCAATCAAGAGGGACGGGTCAGGGTTCAGTTGCCGCAGGCCAGCGAGGTGCCGCTGCCGCGCGGCTCGCATGAGCCGCTGGTGATCACGGTAACGGCGGAAGGCAGCTATCGGATCAATGAACGCAGCTTGATCCACGCCAGCC
>JANYIY010000146.1 GCA_025358615.1 Gammaproteobacteria bacterium
GTACTCGGCGGGCCGTCGATGTTGATCGGCTTGGGCGGCGGCGCGGCCTCCTCGGTCGGCAGCGGGCAGAGTTCTTCCGATTTGGATTTCGCCTCCGTGCAACGCGGCAACGCCGAGATGCAGCGCCGCGCGCAGGAAGTCATCGATCGTTGCTGGGCGCTCGGCGAAGCGAATCCGATATTGCTGATTCACGATGTGGGCGCCGGCGGCTTGTCGAATGCCATCCCCGAGGCGATTGCGCACAGCCGGCGCGGTGGACGCATCGACCTGCGCAAGATTCCGAGCGCCGAATCCGAGTTGTCGCCGATGGAGCTCTGGTGTAACGAAGCACAGGAGCGCTATGTGTTGGCGCTGGTTCCGGGTAGCGTCCCGATGTTTACGGCGCTGTGCGAGCGCGAGCGCTGTCCCTTTGCGGTGGTCGGTGAGATTACCGGTGAAGGCCGTCTGCTGGTGGTCGACTCGCTGCTGCACGCCACGCCGGTGGATATGCCCATCGAGGTGCTGCTGGGAAAAACGCCGCGTATGACCCGCGATGTTCGCTCCGTACCGAAAACCGCCGCCGAGTTGTCGACCGCCGGAGCGACGATTGCGGAGTCGCTGGATAGATTGCTGTGTCTGCCCACCATCGCGGACAAGTCGTTTCTGATTACCATCGGCGATCGCACGGTCGGTGGCATGATCAGCCGCGACCAGATGGTGGGACCGTGGCAGGTGCCGGTGGCCGATGTCGCAGTCAGCTTGAATAGTTACGACGGTTATGGCGGCGAAGCGATGGCGATAGGTGAACGCACGCCGGTGGCGGTGCTGGACGCGCCCGCGTCGGGGCGTCTGGCGGTGAGCGAAGCGATCACCAACATCCTCGCGGCCGACATACACAACCTCACCGATATCCGCCTGTCCGCCAATTGGATGGCGGCCTGCGGCGCGCCGGGCGAGGACGCCGAGCTGTATGCCACCGTGCGGGCGGTGGGGGTGGAGCTGTGCGCCGCGTTGGGGATCACCATTCCGGTCGGCAAGGATTCACTCTCGATGCGCACCGAGTGGCGCGATGCGACGGGCGAGCATTCGGTGGTGGCACCGGTGTCGCTCATCATCTCGGCCTTTGCGCCGGTGCATGACGCGCGTGGCACGCTAACCCCCGAACTCGACCTGTCGCAGGCCTCGCGGCTGCTGCTCATTGACCTCGGCGCAGGCAAGAACCGGTTGGGGGGCTCGAGCTGGGCACAGGTGCACGGCAGGAACGGCGGCGCGCCCGCGGATCTCGACCGCCCGCAACTGCTGGTGTCCTGGTTCGCTGCGCTGCGCGAATTGAAGGATCGCGGTTTGGTGCTCGCCTATCACGACCGCTCGGACGGCGGCGTGCTGCTGACGCTGCTGGAAATGGCGTTCGCCACCCATTGCGGGCTCGCCATCGACCTGGGAGAGGCAGCGGATCCGATTGCGGCCTGCTTTGCCGAGGAGTTGGGTGCGGTGCTGCAGGTGCCGGCGGCGGGTGCTGCCCAGGTGTCAGAGATCCTGGCGAAGCACGGACTGGACGCGCTCAGCCGCGACGTCGGCGCACCGCTGAGCGGAGCCGAGGTGGCGGTGCGCATCAATGGCCAGGAGGCTTTCAGGGCGTCACGCCTTGATTTGCACCGGCGCTGGAGCGAAGTGTCGTTCCGCATGCAGGAAATGCGCGACAACCCGGACTGCGCGCGCCAAGAATTCTCACGCCTCGCGGACGCCGCCGATCCCGGCTTGCACGCGTCCTTAAGCTACGATCCGAGCGAGGATGTGGCGGCGCCGTTCATCGCGCGGGGTGCGCGCCCTGCCATCGCCATCCTGCGCGAGCAGGGCGTCAACAGTCAGACTGAGATGGCCGCCGCGTTCACGCGCGCGGGGTTCGACGCCTACGACGTGCACATGACCGATATCTTGAGCAGGCGCGTGCGCTTGGGACGTTTTCACGGGCTAGTGGCCTGCGGCGGATTTTCGTATGGCGACGTATTGGGCGCCGGCGAGGGGTGGGCGAAGTCGATATTGTTCAACAATTTGGCGCGCGAGGAATTTGCGGCCTTTTTCGCGCGCCACGCCACCTTCACCTTGGGCGTGTGCAATGGCTGTCAGATGCTGGCGGCACTCAAGCAGCTGATTCCCGGGACGGCGGGCTGGCCGCGCTTTGTGCGCAATGCTTCTGAGCAGTATGAGGCGCGACTGGCACTGGTGCGCGTCCCGCCTTCGGCGTCGGTGCTCCTGGCCGGCATGCACGGCTCAGTGTTGCCCATTGCCGTGGCGCATGGCGAGGGTCAAGCCGAGTTCGATTCCGATTCGACTGCAACAAATCTCATCTCGCAACGCCTGGTGACATTGCAATACGTGGATACTCGCGAGCAACCGACGCAGATCTATCCCTTCAATCCGAACGGCTCCGCTCTGGGATTGGCCGGGCTGTGCAGCGCCGATGGTCGCGTCACCTCGGTCATGCCGCATCCCGAGCGTGTATTTCGCACGGTACAGAACTCCTGGAAGCCTAAGTCTTGGGGGGAGGACGGCGGCTGGATGCGGCTGTTCCGCAATGCCCGCGTGTTCGTGGGCTAGCCGGTCTGGTGATGTTGATCGGCCGCGATTATGGCTTGAGGTGACAAGAAGCCGGACGACAACTGCGCC
>JANYIY010000184.1 GCA_025358615.1 Gammaproteobacteria bacterium
ATTCTGATGGTGTTTGCGGTGCTGGTGCTGCTGTTCGTACGCGTGTTCCAGCCGATCACGATCCTGTCGGCGCTACCACTGTCCCTGGGAGGTGCGGTACTCGCGCTGCTGCTCACCGGCCTGCCGTTCTCGCTGCCGGTGGTGATCGGCATCCTGATGCTGATGGGCATCGTCGGCAAGAACTCCATATTGCTGGTGGACTTCGCCATCGAGGAAATGCGTGCGGGCAAGACGCGCGTGGCAGCCATCCTCGAGGCAGGGCACAAGCGGGCAAGACCCATTGTGATGACCACGGTGGCGATGGTGGCGGGAATGCTGCCCGTGGCCATTGGCTGGGGCGGTGACAGCGATTTTCGCGGACCCATGGCCATTGCCGTAATCGGCGGCTTGATTACCTCGACGGCGCTGACCTTGGTCATCGTGCCGGCGGTGTTTACCGTGCTCGATGACGTCGAGCGTTGGATCGCGCCTAAGGCCGGGAAATTGCTGGCCGATTCGCCCGCGCCGGCCGCAGCCACTCCTGCCAGGCCCGAACCGGCCGTTTGAAAATCCCGCCGCCGCTCGCGCGCTTGACGCTGGCAGCCGGCCTGGGGCTGGCGCTGGCGCAGGGCGCCGGCGCGGAGGTCCTGGACAGCGTCAACTGGGCGCGTCTACGCGGCTGTAGCGCAGCGGCGGCCCGAGTTCCCTTGCAAAACAACTTGAAGCTGCAAAATGCCGCGGGCCGTCTGGCCGGCGGCACGGATCTGCAGCAAGCCCTGGCGCGCGTGGGCTATAGCGGATCGCAATTCTCGGCGTTGCATGTCTCGGGCGCCGTCAACGATGCGCAGGTATCGCGCATTCTCGCTGCGAACTATTGCCACACACTCACCGACCCGAAGCTGCGCGAGTTCGGCATGGTACGTCGCGGCGCCGAGCTATGGATGGTGCTTGCCGCTCCGGTTGCCGTCCCCGCGGCGGCCGACGCGGACGCCGTGAGCCGACACATACTCGATCTGGTGAACACTGCGCGTGCCGCCGGGCGTCGCTGCGGCGCCAAGTACTTCTCCCCGGTAGCGCCGTTGACGCTCAATCGCATATTGACCAGTGCAGCGCTGGCGCATTCGCGCGACATGGCCGTGCATGCCGAGTTCGATCATCGCGGTCACGACGGCAGTACTCCCGCGGTGCGAGTGGCACGTGCGGGCTACGGTAAGTACGTCATCGTCGGTGAAAACATTGCGGCCGGCCCCATGACGCCGGCGGAAGCGGCTGCAGGATGGCTGGCAAGTCCGGCGCACTGCGAGAACATCATGGACGGACGTTTCAGGGAGATCGGCATTGCGTACGCCGCGAATCTCAACTCTTCGGCCGGTATGTACTGGACCCAGGACTTCGCCACGCGCCGTTGACGCTCAGTCCATCACGGCATTCAGATCGGCCTCGACGTCGGCGGCCTTGGCGCGGGCGGGGCGCCTAATCAGCAAAATCAGCGGCATGACGGCCAGGGTGAGAAACAGCATCAGCCAGAAATCATCGATGTAGGCGATCATCGCCGCTTGCTGCGTGATCGAGCCATCGAGAAAGGCCGCGCCGCCCGGCGTGCTCAAATCATAAGCCCGGGCAATGGCGGGGTTTTGCCATGCCGGGCTTGCAAGGGTGACGCGCTCGGTCAATTCAGCGTGCGCGATAACGGTATTGCGCACCAGCAGGGTTTGCACCAAGGAAATGCCAATGCTGCTGCCGATGTTGCGCACCAGGCTGAAAAGAGCAGTGCCCTGCGAGCGCATCTCCGCATCCAGGGTGGCGAAGGTCGCCGCGCTCAGAGGCACGAACACCAAGCCCACGCCGATTCCCTGAATCACGCCGGGCCAGACGATGTCGCTTGCGGACAATTGCAGCGAATAATGCCCCATTTGCCACAGCGCGAGCGCCGATATCGAGAAGCCGACGAACAACATCAGGCGCAGGTCAACTTTTCCGATGAGCCGCCCGACGATGAGCATGGCCATCATGGTGCCAAGGCCCGAGGGGGCGGTCACCAGTCCCGTGGTGGCCACCGGATAGTCGAGCAGAGTCTCCAGCATGGTCGGAATCAGCGCGCGCGTGGCATACAACACCAGACCCATGATGAATATGAAAAGAATGCCGGTGACGAAGTTCTGGTTCTTGAACAGGCGGAAGTCGACGAAGGATTTGTGCGCCGGTGTCAACAGGGTATGCGCGACGAAGTAGGTTCCCATGACGATGAGCGCGATCATTTCGATCCAGGTCTCGGTGGAAGAAAACCAGTCGTTCTGCTGCCCGCGGTCCAGCAGCAATTGCAGCGCGCCTATACCCAAACTCAATGTGGCAAAGCCAAACGTGTCGAAGCTCAAGCGCCGCGCGCCCGGCACCGGACGGATGTATTTCCACATGCCGTAAATGGCCAGAAGGCCGATGGGCACGTTGATGAAGAACACCCAGCGCCAGCTGTAGGCGTCGGTCAGCCAGCCGCCCAAGGTGGGTCCCAGAATGGGCCCCACCATGACACCCACTCCCCAGACCGCCATGGCGGAGCCCTGCTTCTCGCGTGGATTGATGTCGAGCAAAACCACTTGCGACAGCGGCACCAAGGCGGCGCCGAACACCCCTTGCAGCAAGCGAGCGGCGACGATCTCCGCCAGCGTGTTCGACAGGCCGCAGAGCATGGAGGCGAGGGTGAACCCGGCGATGGAAACCAGGAAGACTTTCTTCTGGCCGAAGCGATCCACCATCCAGCCGGTGAGCGGCGTGGCGATGGCCGCGGCCACGATGTACGCGGTCAGTACCCAGGCGATCTGGTCCTGGGAAGCGGACAGCGATCCTTGCATATGCGGCAATGCCACGTTGGCGATGGTGCTGTCGAGCGTTTGCATGATCGTCGCCAACATGATCGACAAGGTGATCATGGGGCGATTGAGGGGGCGGATCACGGAATGGTGTCGATGGCGCCCTGCAAGCCTTCGAGAAGTTCCGTGGCAACCAGCAGCCGCTGCGGATCCAAATCGGCCAGCAGTTCCTTGCGAAACGCAGCGGCTTCCGCGAGCACTTTGCCGTACAACACGGTGCCGGCGTCGGTCAGCACCACGCGATTGACGCGCCGGTCCGTGGTCGAGGGCACGCGCACCACCAGTTTGGCCTTCACCAAACGGTCCACCATGGCGACCATGGTGGCTCCCTCGACGCCCAGGCGGTCGGCGAGTTCCGACTGTGACAGCGGCGCACGCGCCTTGGCGGCCATGGCAATGGTCATCCAACTCGCCTGACTGACTCCTAAGTACTTGAGCCGCCGGTCCAACGCCTGGCGCCAGGCTCGGGAAGTGTTATGCAGCGCACCGCTGAAGCGCTCGGCAAGATCGGTCATTACAAAGCTCTCTAATCGTTAGTGGTCTAATTAATATACCACTCTTTGGCCGGCATCGGAACTACACCTGCTGCCGTGTGCCGGCTAGCGATTCGAGGCGCAGCGCCGTCAGGCCTTGAGCCAGACCACGGTGGCGATGCCGGCGAAGGTCATCAGTAGCGAGCCCACCAAGTGTGCGGCGACGGCGCCCAAGGCCCATACGGTGCGGCCGGATTGCAGCAGCAGCACCACTTCGGCGGAAAAAGTCGAGAACGTGGTCAACCCTCCGCAGAATCCGGTCGTGACGAACAGCCGCCACTCGGGGGCAAAGTGCGGGTAGGTGGTGAAGAAGGCGATGGCCACGCCGATGATGTAGCAACCGATGAGATTGGCCGCCAAGGTGCCGGGCGGAATCGCCGGCAAGTAGCGGTTGAGAAATATGGCCAGGACCCAGCGCAGAACGCAACCGAGCATTCCGCCCACGGCGACTGCTACGAAGGGCCGCCACCACATCGTCACTAGGTTTCCCGCTCGATCCGCGATCTTGGTGAGTTCGAGTCGTTGACAGATCGCATTGCACAGATCGTAATCGGTTTGGCGCTACGAATCAAAGCAGCGGAGAGATCTCATTGGTTTCCGAAAGCTCGAGTGTGTTGCATAGCTGGTGCGTTCAAGCCGAATGGAATGCACCCACCATCGTCGGCGGGGAGGGCGCGCGGTTCTGGGATGAGGCCGGTCATACCTATCTCGATATGAGCAGCCTCGCGGAATGCATGAACTTGGGCCACCAGCATCCGCGCCTGATACGCGCCATTCAGGAACAGGCGCAGCAACTGTGTTTCGTCAATTCCAGCTGGGGCGCCGCGCCGCGCCGGGCATTGGCGGAGCAGCTGCTCGAGATCTCGGGATTCGAGGGCGGCCGGGTGTTCTTTACCTTGGGCGGCGCCGATGCGAACGAGAATGCCGTGAAATTCGCGCGCCAGGCGAGCGGCCGTCCGCAGGGCAAGGTGGTCGCGCGCGACCGCTCATACCATGGCGCAAGCTATGCAACCATGGCCTGGTCCGGCGACAGCCGTACGCGCCTCCCCGGCGACGAGGCGTTCAGTGTGCTGCGCGTGCCGCCGCCCTATGCCTATCGCTGCCCGCATGCAAGCGCGAGCGATGCCGAATGCGCGACACGCAATGTCGCGCACATCGGCGCGGTGATCGGGCAGGCCGGCGCAGAGAATGTCGCGGCGGTGTTGATGGAACCGAATGCCGGCACCAATGGCATCGTCGCTCCGCAACCCTTCTGGCCGGCACTGCGTGCGGAAACGCACCGCTGCGGCGTCTATCTGATTGCCGACGAAGTCATGAGCGGCTTTGGGCGTTGCGGTGAATGGTTTGCGTGGCAGGAGCACGGCGAAGCGGGCCGCCCGGATCTCATGACTCTCGCCAAGGGATTGACCGGCGCGCACATTCCCTTAGGAGCGGTGATTTTGGCGAAGCACGTGGCCGCAGAACTCGAGTACAGCATGCTCAACACGGGATTGACTTACTGCGGACACCCATTGGCGTGCGCCGCCGGCGTGGCCGCGATCGCGGCGTATCGGGATGAGGGCCTGATCCAGCGCTCGCGGCTGTTGGGCGGCGTCATGCTGCAGCGCCTGCGCGCCATGCAGGACCGGCATGCAGTGATCGGCGACGTGCGCGGCGCGAATGGCTTGTTCGCCATCGTCGAATTGGTGAAGAATCGTGCAACCCGTGAGCCTTTGTCGCCGTGGCCGTCGCTGCATCCGTCCCTGGCCCGATTCGTGACGCTGGCCCGCGAGCGTGGCGTGTCGTTCGCGGTTCGCGGCAACTTGATTATTCTCGCGCCGCCGCTCGTGATCGAGGAGAATGAACTGCAGCGCGCACTCGATATAATGAATGAACTACTGGGGGAGCTTGACTTCACGTGAAAAAGCCACACATCAAGACCGATTTGCCGGGCCCGAAGGCGCGCGAGCTGCTGGCGCGCGACGCGCTGGTCGTCTCGCCGTCATATCCGCGCGACTATCCTTTCGTGATGTCGCATGGCAAGGGGGCGCAGATCTGGGACGTGGACGGCAACCGCTTTCTGGATTTCACAGCCGGCATTGCGGTGTGCAGCACCGGTCACAGCCATCCGGCAGTCGTGCAAGCCATCAAGGACGCCGCGGATAAGTTCCTGCACATTTCGTCCGACTACTGGCACGAAGGGCAGATCAAGCTGGCGGAGCGTCTCAATGAGCTGTCGCCCTTGAAGGAGCCCACCATGAGCTTCTTCGCGCAGTCCGGCACCGAGACTGTAGAGGCCGCCTTGAAATTGGCGCGCTACACCACGGGACGCGGCCGATTCATCGGGTTTCTGGGCGGGTTCCACGGCCGCACCATGGGCTCGCTATCCTTTACCTCCAGCAAGTACACGCAGCAAAAGGGCTTCTTCCCGAGTATGCCGGGCGTCACCCACGTACCCTATCCGAACAATTATCGGCCGTTGTTCGCGGGAGCCGATCAGGGGCGCGCGGTGCTGCGCTACATCGAGGAAGTACTGTTCGTGAACAATGTTCCGGCCAGCGAAGTGGCGGCGATTCTCATTGAACCCATTCAAGGCGAGGGCGGCTATCTAGTGCCGCCGGATGGGTTTTTGCAGGGTTTGCGTGAGCTGTGCGATCGACATGGGATTCTGCTGATTTTCGACGAAGTGCAGTCCGGCATCGGCCGCACCGGCAAGATGTTCGCCGCGCAGCATTGGGACGTCGCCCCGGACATCATGACGTTGGCGAAGGGCCTGGGTTCGGGATTGCCCATCGGCATGGTGATCGCCAAGCGCAGCATCATGCAGAAGTGGAGCCGCGGCGCACACGGCAATACCTTTGGCGGAAACCCGGTGTGCTGCGCCGCCGCGCTTGCGACCATCGACCTGGTGGAGCGTGAATATTGCGCCAATGCCGCCAAGGTCGGCGATTATTTCCTGCGCAAACTGCGCACCTTCGCCGATAAGTTCGCAGTGGTCGGGGAAGTTCGCGGCAAGGGCTTGATGATAGGCATCGAATTGGTGAAGGACCGGTCAAGCAAGGAGCCGGCCAAGAAACTCTGCGATGCCTTGGTTACCCGGGCGTATCACAACGGGCTCATCCTGCTGTCGTGTGGTCTGAGCACGGTGCGCTTCATGCCGCCGCTGGTCATCGATGAAGCCGATGTGGATGAGGCGATTGCGCTACTCGACCAGAGTTTGACCGAGGTGTTGGCGAGCGAGCACGTCCACTGAGCCGACGCGTTCGATCTGTCTCAAGATGGCATCGGGCGAGACGGGTCTGCCGAGGAACTGCCGTAGTAATTGCGAGGTATCGATGGAGGAGCCGAATTGCAGCAGGTGTGCCGAGGTCCACGGGTACCAGCGTGGATTGCCGCTATCGAACAGTCCGATGGAATCGCGAATGTGTTCGCGAATATCGGCGGTCAACACCGCCCCCAGACCATAGTTGACAATATATCCCGGCCAGCGTACCAACTGCACGCGCAAGGCCCACCACGACCATTCCGGATGCGGAGCAATGTTCAAGTAGCGCGAGGTGATGTCCGTCCACAGCAGGTTGGGATCCGCCGTCGGATCCGCGAGCATGCGCAATTCGAACAAACCCCACGCTGCATCGAGCATGACATTGGAGAACAGCTCCCGCAACGCCGACCCCTCATCGGTATGCAGGCCGAGATAGTATTGCTGCCAGGCGGGTTCCGAGCTGCTCCAGGCAGGGACGTCGGCGAACGCTTCGAAGAACAGAGCGTCGCCGAGCGAGAAGAACGCGGGGCGCGTGCGCACCGCCGAGTAGTGCACGGCGTGCCCGTCTTCGTGGATGAGCTCATTGAGCACGAACAAGCCACCTTGTTCGTAGTTGCCGGTGACGCGGGCGAGAGTGGGGCGCCAGGTATTGCCGATGCGCCGCCCGATTCTGATTTGATCGGTGTAAGCCAACGGCGACTTCGCCGGCCGCACCTCGAGATCATGCCGGACTTCGAGCGTATCCAAGTCGGCGCCGAGATCCCGATAGAAGTGTTTGGATATGCTGAGGATGGCGTCTCGCGGAATGGCGGAGGCGAGTTCGCGGCTGGCGCTCGCCGACGCATACCAGTAGTCCCAGGGCTCGAGCGGCGCGCCGCCGGAGCGCGCGCGCCACGCCTCCAGGACTTGCACCAGCCACCGCTCCACCTCGAACCGGGTTATGCCGAGCGTTGCCGCGGCCTCGTCGATCGGAGAATTGCCGCTGCTGCGTACTGCGGTGCCGTTCAACACCATCATGCGCCGATAAGGGCTGTCCGGACTGTTGCTGCCGTTGACCGCAATCCACAAGGGCGATAGCGCCATAAACAGGTGCTTGCGCTGCGCGCCGTCGGGCAATTGCTGCAACTGCTGCAGCGCCGTGGTGCGGACCATGGTCCGGCCGTCGAACTCGATGCGATTGCCGATTTCCTCGAAGCAGGC